>JAGQQQ010000477.1 GCA_020426125.1 Planctomycetaceae bacterium | reverse complement strand
GATTTTGGCGAAATGGAAAAAGAAAAACACCCTGAGACGCTCGTGAGAGTCTCAGGGTGTTCGAGTATCTGCAGACAGACTCAAAGCACGGGCCTAAGACTTCCCTGGGGGAAGTAGGCTTAGCAGAAGGCCGATGTTTGCGGAGATGAAATTCATGATCGACAGTACCTTGTTTACGATAATTAAATCCCCATCGACCTGTCCGTCAAGTTCAGTCGATGGAAAATCTTCAAATTCGCCCGGTTTGAGGACTTCCGGGAAGCCTCTTCCAACCAAACTCAAGGCATTGGAAGTTAGGAATGTCACTCCTTCACGACGTGACTTTGGAAGCCTGGGGAAAAATGGGACTCCAATGACCCCTCCTTGCCAAGTGACAGGATGAACACATCCGCTCCCTCCTGTTGGGCGAGTTTCTTTCCTTTTTCGGGGCCAAGCACACTCACGGCGGACGCGAGGCCATCGGCGAGGGTTCCGGATGAAGCGATGACGGTCACCCGACTCGGAGTTGTGAGTCCGAGACCCGTGAGCGGGTCAAGCAAATGGGAGTAGCGGACCCCATCAATCTCCAGGTACTGATACGCATCTCCCGAGGTCGCCACCGCCGAATTCTTCAGCGTCAGGATCAAAGGTTTGGAATCCTCCTCTGACTGAAAGTTCTCCAACTCGATCCGCCAACCCGTTTGATTCGGCGGAGGTTCGGATACGGTGATGTCCCCACCCGCTTCCACTAGGGCACGGGTAATCCCCTGTTTCTTCAGCACCGCGATCGCTTCATCCGCGGCGTAGCCTTTCGCAATGCCTCCTAAGTCGAGTTGCATGCTCTTGAGACCGAATGTGACTGTTTGTTCCTGGGGGCAAAGCCTGACATGCTCGAACCCAACTCGGGTCAGAGCACTCTGGAGACGATCGGGTTCGGGCAATTCCTTCCGGCGACGGGCGATTCGCCAGAGTTTCACGAGCGGACCAACGGTGACGTCAAACGCCCCATCAGATTGGTTCCAGAGTGATTGAGAATATTTCAGGACAGTCATCAGATCGGGACTCACCTGGGCGGGTTGTCCCGGTTGTGCCTGTTTGCAGAGTCGCATCAATTCGCTGTCCGGATCATAGTCGCTCATGATTCGGTCGAGTTCTTTGAATCGCGCATACGCCGCGTCAGTCGCCTCGTTTGCCGTTGGTTGGTTGGGGGCGTACACTATGATATTCACGGGAATTCCCATGCGAATTTGCAGGAATTCGAACCGTTGAAGTTCCTCCCCGAAGAGTGGGGTTCCCGTGAACCACAGACAAGCGAACAGGATCCCCGTTCGCGATACGCCCCACTCCCACCAGCATTGTCTGTCACTTCGCATCGACGCATTCCTGACGGCTGGGATGAAATTGAGTAGAGGACATTTCATGTCAAAAGTACGCCGATTCCCCCTGCTGAGGCAAGTAGGGCTCTGTTGTGGTTGCCTCGTTTTCGTTCTGGCTGGAACTCAAGGTTTCGCGGCGGACAATCCGTATCTGCGTGACCCGCAGAGCGAAGCCAAGACCGAAGCGGAGATGAAACCGTACAAACAGGTCTTACGCGACACGGAAGTCGAATTCGAGATGGTCCCCATCCCAGGGGGCGTCTACACCATGGGCAGCCCCGAGAATGAGGAGAACCGCAACGACGATGAAGGTCCCCAGCATCAAGTGAAGATCGAGCCGTTCTGGATGGGAAAGTGCGAAGTCACTTGGGATGAATACGACACTTGGCGACTGAACCTGGATATCCAGCGTCGAAACCTGTTGGGACGCGAGCGGGACGAAGTCGACGAACAAGCTGACGCGGTCACCCGTCCAACCAAAGAGTATACAGACATGACCTTCGGGATGGGGCACGATGGCTTTCCGGCCATCAGCATGACCCAGCTCGCCGCCAAGATGTACTGCGAATGGCTCACCGAGAAGACAGGGCATTACTACCGCCTGCCGACTGAAGCGGAATGGGAATACGCCTGCCGGGCCGGCACGACCACCGCGTACTCTTGGGGGGATGATCCAGGCGACATCGACGAATATGCCTGGTACTACGACAACAGCGACGAGACCTATCACAAGGTCGGAATGAAAAAGCCAAATCCCTGGGGGCTCCATGACATTCACGGCAATGTCGCGGAGTGGTGTCTCGACCGGTATGAGGAAGACTACTATTCCCAGTTTAAGGACGTCAAAGTCGCGGAGTTCCCAGTCTGTTTGCCAAACGGGGAAGAGTATCCCCGCGTCGCTCGCGGCGGCTCCTGGTATGACGATCCGGAAATGCTCCGCAGTGCGCAGCGGATTCCATCCACTCCGGACTGGAAGATTCAGGATCCCCAGTTGCCGCAAAGTGCGTGGTATCTGACCGACGCCGACTTCGTCGGGTTCCGAGTCGTGCGACCGCTCAATCCGCCCACGGAAGACGAGATCAAGAAGTTCGTCCTTTTTCCAGACGTTCCCGACGATCTGAAAGAAGAGGTCGAGGCTCAACTCCGAGAAGCAGGACTTCAGTAACTCCACGCTTCGCTCTGGGGGGCGAGGAGAATTGAGTCGCACTCATTCCAGAATGAACAAAGGACCGCCGAATTCTTGTTCGGTGGTCCTTTGACGTTCAGGCGAGTGTGATTTATCGAGTGAATCCAATGTAGAAGCTAAAGACCCGGGTTCGATCGGATTCTTCCTTCATGATGGGCCAAGCGAAGTCAAACGCCAAGGGGGCCGGTCCCATCGCGGGGATCACCAGTCGGAAGCCAAAACCGGCCGATGCCCGAAACTGGTCGAACCCTTCATCCGGCTCGACCGTTCCGAAATCGGAGAAGAGAACCGTTCGGATGTTGTCGTCCGCGGTGATGGGAATCATGTATTCCACCGAACCGAGCGCCATGAAGTTTCCGCCCACTTCGACGTTTCCTTCGTACGGCGTCACTCCGCGAAATGCGAAGCCTCGAAACGAGGAATATCCCCCCGCGTAATATCGTTCAAAAATCGGAGTCCCATCACCCGTCCACCCCGATTGCGAAGTGATGGCCAGGATATGTTTGCCGTAGCCGTCGGGACGTTCATAGACCGTGAAATACTGGCCAGCGGAAACGTCAAACCGAGGGTAGTTGAATTCGCCAAACCCCTGTTCATAGGTCACGTCAAGATTGTTTCCACGAGAGGGAACGAATGCATTGTCCCGAGTATCGTAGGACAAGGTGACGGAACCCGTGGAAAGAAAGTTGTCTCCGCGAACGGCTTCGAGATCAGCGGGCGCCGGAGTCACAAAGTCACGCACCTTGACGTCTTCGAGTCGTAGTGCGGTATTCACCGACCAATAGCGATTCAGAACGTAACCAACGCTCAGCCGACCGCCGAGTCGGTCCTCCGTCCAGTGCCGAAAAAACCGGTTGTAGTAAAAGCCACTGACGCCAAGACTAAAGTCCGTTCGCAGGAAGAACGGATCCTGCCAACTCACCATATACCGGCTCACCTGACTCCCGGGAACCGCTTCCATTCGGAAACTTTGCCCCGCACCTCGCCAAGCCTGTCCATTGATGATGTCCGCGAAGCTTCGGGGGGCTCGGAGAATGTTGAAGTTGTCTTCTTGTAAGACCAACGATCCCACAACGCCCGCGTCGCTGTTCACGCCGACGCCGAACATCAAGCGGCCGGTCCGCCCTTCGGTGACGTCAATATTGACATCGACAAACCCTGGAGGCTGTGCACTCAGGGCATCCCCGAAAGGGTCCCCCTGCGGGGAGACTCCTTGCATATAGTCTTGGGGGACTTGTTGGCCGTAGCCGTTGATGCTTTGTCCGCGTGGAGCGAGCATTGGTTCCGACTGCCCGCGAAAGACCATGTCGGGATCCAGCCCCAGACTCGGGCGACTTGTCTCACCGGAATGCGTGGGTTGAACTTGTGATGGGGGAGCGGATGGACCGGATTGTTGGATCCATTGGTCCCGGCCATTCCAGGCGGGAATCTCCCCGACCGGAGTGGGGTTGGCGACTGGCTTTGGTGTTTCCGAAGCGAATGGTGTCAGCCCGCTGTGGCCAAAGACCGATTCCGGAATCTGAACGGTCGACGCCCCGGTTTCCTGCAGACTGGTCCGTTCACGCGGAGTGAATTCGATCGTGACGTCCTCGCTCTGCCCGCGCGTCGCGATCGACGGAAAATAATCCCGACCGCTGGTGGGTTTGATGTCGAAGGTCGGCGGATCCGCCCGATCCCAGATTCCTGAACCATTGATTCGGGCCTGGGCCATCCGCATGTCCCGGCCACGAGCCAGCGTACCGGGAATCAGGTAACGTGAGGCCTGTAGGCGAACGACGTCCTCTTTCGTATGAGGATTTTCCCCTCGAATATGGATGTTGATCTGTCCGACATAGCGAGGAACGTCTTCATCAATTTGATAGACCAGATCGACCCAGCCGGGGTTGTCTTCCAGGAATCGTGGTGTGGGTTCGACGGTCGCGAACAACCGGCCGAGATCGTCGTACTGATCCTTCATTTCGTTGACATCTTCCCGCAGGAAGCGAGCATTGAAATATTCTTTGCGGCTGAGTTTCAGATCGCTGAGAAGACGTTGCGTTCCAATCACTTCGTTGCCGACAACGTCAATCTCCCTGACTCGGTAGCGGCGGCCTTCCTCGATCTTGAAGTTCACCGCAACCTTGGCGTTGTTGTCATAGAACTTCTCTTCCGCCTCGATCTGGACATCGAAGAAACCGAGGTTCATATAGTATTGCTTGAGAGCGAGAATGTCGTTGCGAACAATCTCGGGGTCATAGTCCCCGCCGATCAGCCACAAGATCGCGGTCTTGGACGAGATTTTCGTCTTCAGGACGCCATCGCGGGAGAAGGAATTCCCATAAAAATTCACATCGCCAATTTTGACTTTGGGTCCTTCAGTGATCAGGAAGACAGCGTCGCGATCATCTTTGGATCCTCCTTTTTCTAGGATGACCTCCGCGAAGCGATAACCTTTTTCCCGATAGAGTTGTTTAATCCGCTCGACGGACTCCAAGTTGGCGGCAACGTCGAAGCCGTGACCGCGACGCAGGCCGGTGTGCGCTTGAAGCTCGGAGGATTTGACTTTCTTGTTCCCTTTAAATTGTACGCTCCGCAGGATCGGCCGTTCGACGACTTCGAAGACGAGGACAGGGCCGGCTTCCGTCTGTCGGTAAAAGGGACGGACGGACAAGAACCAACGGGTGTTGTAAAGGGCGGTGACGTCCTGTTGGATCATCCGTGAGGATGCGACCCGGCCCGGGCGGGTTTCGATGTACCGCATGATCGCGTTCGGGAGAATGGTCTTATTCCCCTCGATCACGACGTCGACGAGCGGTTCATCCAGCAGGTTTTCGACGGAGAATTCCGTCTGCTGTATGCCGGAAGGAACTTGCCCTGGGAGTTTGGCGTTCCCGGATTGAGACAGGGGGGCTTCCCGATCAACGAAAGCGGCCCGGCTATTTCCGGAGAGGGCTTCCATTGTGGGAAATGGCTCCTGGGCCAACGCAACGCACGAGCAGGCCACACCGGCAAAGCCAGCGACGAACCTCGCGATTCGTTGCCAGGCGGACCGTCGACGAGTGTCATCCGTGACACGTTTCATCGATTCTGCTTTCGGGTTTGACACGTACGACACCGGGACCGGCGGCGGACAGCGGAGGGGATCGCTGCGGCCACACACTCGTCGGCCATCGCTTCCATGCGGATTGACGGGATCATCAGGAGAGGAGAGGGATTCGCACTGGCCGCCGCGAGGGTATTGGCGGACAGAAATGGGCAATTTGGGAGTTGGGGGAAGTGATTCGAAACATCGATTTCGTGTCGCACCGATGGATCACCGGCGCAACGGGGGTTTTCAAGCTGGGGAGAAATACCGGAGAATACATTTCGCGACAAGATGAATCACGGATCCGGCCCCCCAATGCCCCCCCGGTTTCGGCGAAATCAGCGAGACGCCTATCCACTGCTGCTTGTGATCCCACGACAATGGAGAGACTGGAAAAGCTGGCAACGATGCGGCAAGAACCTTCACTTGAGAATCAAGACGTGAATTTTGACTCCCTCCCCTATTTTGCCTACGGGTCCAACCTGCACCCCGACCGTTTGGGGATGCGGTTGGGGCGGATTCCCTCGGGCAGGCGCGCCCTGTTACCGGGCGCCCAATTGACGTTTGAGAAACGGGGAGTCGACGGCTCCGGAAAGTGCAACATCGAGATGACCGGCACTCCAGATGACGGCGTGGTCGGAGCCCTGTTCGCCGTGAGTGCCGATGAAAGACGCCTCCTCCATGAATGGGAGGCAACCACCTGCGGCTATTCCGTCATTTCGGCGATGGTCACAGTCGAGGAAATTGTCGTCGAGGCGTTCACATTCCAGGCGAGGAGCGAACTGATCGAACCGGGGTTGAAGCCGTTTGACTGGTACAAACGGTTCGTCGTGGAGGGGGCGATCCATTTCGGGTTCCCCAACGACTACATCGAGAGCTTGCAATGCCATCCGAGCATTCCGGATCCGCGATCGAGTCACGAGCAGCGTTGACGGTGGTTGGCAACACCCGTCAGATTATGGATCCTCCATTCGCTACTATCCACTGAGACGGCGATGCACCTTCTCGATTACATTGTCATTGCCGCCTACCTCGGTGTCACCATCTGGCTGGGGATCCTGTTCAGCCGGGGGCAGTCCCGAAACGAGTTCTTCAACGCCGGCCGATCGATGAGTTGGCTACCCGTCGGCCTGAGCGTCATGGCCACGCTCTTCTCTTCCAACAGCTTCGTTTTCTACCCCAGCGCGGCCTACAGTAGCAGCCTGCGAATCGGCCTCTCACTGGTGGCGTTTTCCCTGGCGGTGCCGATCGTGGCCTGGTTCTTTGTCCCCGTCTATACGCGACTCGATTGCCAGACGGCCTACGAATATCTGGAACGGCGGTTCGGTTTGCCGGTCCGTTGCCTCGCGAGCGGATTGTTCGTCTTCCTACGGATTGGTTGGATGGCCTCCGCGACCTATGCGGCCTCCCTGGTCGTGGCCAGCATGGCCGATGTCCCCCAGCCGGCGGTCATCCTGGTACTCGGAGTCGTCTCGATTGCCTATACCATTCTCGGAGGACTCAGAGCCGTGATGTGGACGGACGTCTTGCAGTTCTTCATTTTTGCGGGGACGATCGTCATTGCTCTGGTGTTGGTATTCTCCTTCGACTCCCCCGTAGCGAGGGACGGGGCCGGAGGCCCACTGACAAGATACTTCGCGGCCCGTGAGCATGTCCTCTTCGATTTCACCCGCTCCATGACGCTGACTTACGGCAGTTGGGCGATCCTGATCGGAGTGTTCCTCGAAGCTCTCTCAGCGTATGGAGCGGATCAAGTCGCCGTTCAACGGTATCTCTCCGCGAGTTCGGAGCAGGTTTCCCAGCGAGGACTGTTCGTCAATCTGGCGGGAACCTGGCTTGTCGTTCCCTCCCTGCTTTGTATCGGGGCGGGGCTGTTCATTTTTTACGGCGACCATCCTGAAGAGCTGACTCCGTTATTCCAAGATGACGCAGCGATTCAAGAGTTGGCGTCCGCGGAGAATCCAGAAGCGGTGGCGAGACTGGTGACATCCCAGAATCATCAGGACAAGATCCTTCCACAGTTTGTGAAGACGCATTTCCCTTGGGGAGGAAAGGGTCTATTCCTCGCGGCGCTGATGGCGGCGATCATGTCGAGTATTGACTCGGGGATTCACTCCGTTACAACAGCTCTCGTCGTCGACTTTCGTGACCGGCTCAGACCAAACTGGAAACCGCAATCGGACCGGCAGGACGTCTTTCAGATCCGCTTGCTGACCGTGACCATTGGGATTTTGTCGGTCGGCTTGGCACTGTTTGTCGGGCCGTTGGGAGATGTGTTCACCATCGGCAAGATGATGACCGCCGCGTTCGGGGGGCCCTTACTCGCGGTCTTTCTTCTGGCATTCTTCTCGCCTCGTTCGACAATGTTCGGCGTTTTCGGAGGAACGTTGGCGTCGGCGGCCATCACATTGGCATTGATGGTTCAGCACCCGGAGTGGTTTGCCGTCTGGTTCTGGCCGATCGGCTTCGGGATGGCCATGCTTCTCTCCTGGGGCCTGAGTCTGCTCCCCATCGGAAAGGCTCACCCAGAGCCACTGACATGGAAACGGGTCGTTCACGATGTTGGAGAGAATGGCACCTGAGATAGAAACCAGGGGACGTCTCAATTCGTTGTTCCCCCCAATTCTTGAGGAACGTCATCCAGGTGAGTCGTCGTCGATAAGAATTCGGGGGGCTCGATTGGCGCCCAAGCGTGTATTCG
>JAGQQQ010000476.1 GCA_020426125.1 Planctomycetaceae bacterium | reverse complement strand
CTCGCGGAGACGATCGAAAGTGTTGAAGTTCGTCAGTCACTGACCGCAGTGGCCGCGTCGCTCCTTCCCCAACTGGTTGCCACCATTTCCGCCCAGCGCATTTCCTTGATTCAATATGAACAACCTGTTTGTGCGAAAGTCAACGAGATTCCGGAATTCGTGGAAACCACTGCGTCTTCCGTTGCTTGTCCGGTTTCTCGAGAGATGGTTGCGGGGATCTTACGCGAGTTCGGGCCGCGCGCTCGGCTGCGCCCATTTGTCTCGAATGACCGGGACGGGTTCTCGCAACGTCTCGGATGGAGTTCCATCGAAAGAGTGATTCTTGTTCCCATCCGGAATCCCAGTGAGGAATACGGATGGCTCTTGGCGGTCAACCGCACCCAATTCGCGGAAAATGGGGCCGTCGTCCCGATAGACGATGTTGATCCGGCTCAAAATTTTGGAACCTTTGAGGCGGGTCTCTGGGCGGCAACGGCTTCGTTTCTGGCATCTCATGCCCATAACAACCGGCTATTCGCTGACCAAGAGGAACTCCTATTGGGGATTGTCTCTGCGATGGTCCGGGCAATCGATGCCAAGGACCATTACACGAAAGGGCACAGTGATCGGGTCTCGCGAATCTCGAAGGTCCTCGCGAGAACACTGAACCTGAGTGAACAGGACCGCGAACAGGTGGCGCTGGCTGGTCTGCTCCACGATATCGGGAAAATCGGTGTGCCAGACGAAATCCTGACCAAGCCTGGTAAGCTGACTTCCGATGAGTTTGAGCGTTTGAAAGAACACCCGGTGATCGGATATGACGTTTTGCGGCGTCTGCGGAAGCTGGAGTTTGTCCTCGGTGGGGTACGACATCACCACGAATCGTTCGATGGCACCGGGTATCCTGACCAGCTTGTTGGCGAGGAGATCCCATTGTTTGCCCGCATTATCGCGGTCGCGGATGCTTTGGACGCGATGACCAGCAATCGTCCCTATCGCAAGGGCCGGACGTTTCGCGAAATGTTGCCGGTGCTTCTGCAAAATATTGGACCGCAATGGGATCCGCAGGTGATTCAAGCGTTGGTCGATGCCCGGCATGAGATTTCGGAGATCTGCATGGCGAAGGAACTTGAGGAGTTTGAAAGTCCGACGCTGTCGATCGAAAAATGTCTTACCCCCCGGTTGCCCGCCATCATCTAACCCCTGTTAGAGTATCGGACCGTTTCGACGCGAATCCGAAGACGAGCGGCGGCTTCAATTCCCGCCGTTCGCCTTCTGATGAAGCGATCTCAGATGCTCGACTTTTTTGATTCCCGACGGACCCCGCCGAAGCAGTCCAGATGGAAACGACACTTATCCTTTTGCCGCGGCCAGGACAGCATCGTAGTTGGGATGTTCGGTGATTTCGGAGCAATATTCGACATGCTTGATCGTGTCGTCCGGTCCCACCACGAATACTGCGCGCGTCAGGCAACGGTCGAGTCCGCCGCCGTTGATCAGGACCCCGTAGGCTTTGCCAAACTCAACGGTGCGGTGATCGCTGAGGCATTTCACCTTGTCAACATTTTCCGCACCGCACCATCGCTTCTGACCGAAAGGAAGATCGGTACTGACGACGAGGATCTCGACGCCATCAAGTTGTGCGGCTTCGTCGTTAAACCGCTTGGTTTCCGCATGACAGACACCTGTATCGAGCGACGGAACTGTAGCGATAATTCGAGTCTTGCCCGAAGTGGCCGCAAGATTGACTTCCTGCAAACCGTTGTCCTGGAGCGTAAATTCGGGAGCTTTGTCCCCAGCTTTCAATTCATTGCCGGCGAGAGTGACTGGGTTCCCTTTGAGTGTGACTTGTGGCATCAATGCGACTCCTTCGGTTGTGTTGTCTCAAGGGAGCGCAACTGGCTCCCAGAAAAGTTCGAACGTCGGCGGGCGGAATGATCGCCTTCGCCGCCGAGTATGGCGGAAACGTCTCCCCCTGCAAGGGTTCGTTGACGAAACTTTCAGAATGATGGCGGGCGGCAGTGGAAACCGCGTATGAGCCTGTTCAGGGCACGACACGGCTAGCTGGGCTTGGTCGGTGGTTGTGCCTGGATCTACAGAATCCCATGCTTGCGGAACACTTCAGCGACGGGAATTCCCTGTGCCAGCTCATCGCGAACGGTGTTCTCCCCCGACACCTTCTCCGCGGCCTTTTGGAGGGCTTCATCGGCGGCTTCGGACGGAATGATGACGACCCCGTCGAGATCGCCGAGAATCAGGTCGCCGTTTTTGGTGGAGACGCCGTCGATCACAATCGGTTCGCCGATCTTGATCACGTCGAGCCGTCCCAGGCTGTCCGCGGGAGTGGCCCCGATCCCGAAGACGGGAAAGTTCATCTGCTGGAGAGCCCACAGATCGCGGCTGCACGCCGACATCACGATCCCGCGAACTCCCTTCGCGAGGCAAGCCGTGCTCAGCAATTCTCCCCAGAAGGCGCTTTGCTGATTGTGGCCAGCGTCGACGACAAAGACGTCGCCGGATTGCATCGAATCAATCGCCTTCATCTCCAACTCATACGGAGCGTCCGGCACATGGTCGATGGCCACCGCTTGGGCCGTGAAGATGCGGCCGGAAACTCGGTTGGCTGGGGTCAGAGCATGGATCCGCGAACTCAGAATCTGGTTGCGGTACCCCATCTTGTCGAGAACATCCGCGACCACGGCGCTATAGAGGTTCTCCGGAACTGTGACCGATGACATAGACTTGACTCCCTGAATCGCGACCGGCGAAGATTGGCAACCATCAAAATCGTTGTCGAGATCTCTCCGATGAGATCCCCACGTGAGGCGAGCGGATGATTGTGCACTATAAGCAGTCCAGAGTTCCCAGGAAAATGTGATGCGGATTGGAATTCTCGCGTTCCTCCATGAATCGAACACATTCTCGGCTCAGCCGACAACCCGGCTTTCGTTCCAACAGAATCTGCTCTGCACCGGGAAGGCCATCCGCGAGGCGCTTGCGGACTCGCATCACGAAGTCGGCGGCTTTTTTGCCGGTTTGGAGGAGGTGGGGGCGGAAGCCGTTCCTTTGTTTGCGGCCCGTGCACTCCCCAGTGGACCGATTGTCGCGAAAGATTTTGATGCCCTGGTCGGTGAGTTGCTGGCAGCGGTGGAAGAGACCGGTCCGTTGGATGGCTACCTCGTCGCTCCTCACGGCGCGACTGTCGCGGAGAACCATCTCGATGCCGACGGCCACTGGCTCAGCGAACTCCGCAACCTCGTTGGTCCTGAGGTTCCCATCATCGGCACGCTGGATGCCCACGCGAACCTGTCTGAACAAATGGCCGCCTCCTGCAACGCACTCATCGCTTATCGAACCAATCCTCATCTCGATCAACGGGACCGAGGAAGGGATGCCGCGAGGTTGTTGGTACGGACGCTGAAAGGGGAGGTGCAACCGACGATGGCCATTTCCCGCCCGCCGTTGGCGATCAGCATCGAACGCCAATGCACGGAAGAACCCCATCTCAAACCGCTTTATGCCGCGGCGGATGACCAACTCAGATCCGCGAACGTCCTGTCCAACAGCATCCTACTCGGGTTCCCTTACGCGGATGTTCCTGAACTGGGATCGGCAACAGTCGTCGTCACGGACAATGATCCTGATCTCGCCCAACGCCTCGCCAACGATCTTGCGAGGACGATGTGGGAGATGCGCAGCGAGTTTCACGGTCCATTCACCAGCATCGAGGAGGCGATCTCGCAGTGTCGTGAATCCTCCGAACGGGTCTGCCTCCTTGACATGGGAGACAACGTCGGCGGAGGATCTTCCGCCGATGGAACCGCGTTGCTGGGGGCCATTCACTCTGCGAGTCTGGGACCGGCTTTCGGATGCCTGTACGATCCAGAAGCCGTCGCCGCTTGTGAGCAAGCTGGCAATGGATCACGAATGACCCTCTCTGTGGGGGGAAAGACGGACCAACTCCACGGGGCTCCGATCGAGGTGGCTGTCACCGTTCGGTCACTCCACGAGGGACAGTTCCGAGAATCCCAACCGCGGCATGGTGGCATCACCGAATTTGATCAAGGACGAACCGCCCTCTGCGAGACGGACTCCGGTCTCACGCTGATGCTGACGTCACTGAGGATGGTCCCCTTCAGCCTCCAGCAACTCATTAGCTGCGGCCTCGATCCCCGTCAGTTTCGGATCCTCGTGGCGAAGGGCGTGAACGCCCCCATCGCGGCGTATCGTGAGGTGTGTGATCGGTTCATTCGTGTGAATACGCCCGGCTCGACCTGCGCGGACATGACGCAATTGGAGTTTGTCCATCGCCGTCGACCGATGTTTCCTTTTGAGAAGAATCCTGCATTTGAGGCGAAACCATGATGAACATCTGGCGTTGGGCGGATTTGCTGGAGCCAGTTCCGGAGGGGGCTCAGTTGACGTTGGGGGAAGGGGACACGGCTTTAATCCGGTCGCGGCGGATTGGTCCGTCGGTCGGACTCCCCAACCTGTTTTTCAAGTTGGAACATGGCAACGCCTCCGGGTCGTACAAGGATCGTTTCGCCTTCTCGGCGATCTCGCACATGGTCGCCCGAGGCCAGAAGAAGTGCATCGCCACGTCGAGCGGAAACACCGGAGCGGCCCTCGCAGCGTATTGTGCGGCAGCGGGGATTGAATGCCGCATCGCGCTCGTGGAGGGAGCGCCGCGTGGGAAGATGATGCAGATGATGGCCTACGGAGCCAAGATCGCCCGAATCCGGAAGTTCGGAACCGACGCCGCGACGACGACCGCCGTCTTCGAAAAGCTCAAAGAACTGGGAGAGCGTCCCGACTCGGCTCTGCAGATTAGTGCCTTTGTCTACAGTCCGCTGGGAATGTCCGGGGTCCAGACGATGGCCTTCGAACTCGCGGAACAACTCCCCGAGGGGATTGACCATGTCTTCTGTCCGGCTGGGGGTGGGGGATTGTGCGTTGCGATGGCCCAAGGCTTCCAGCGACTTCAGGAGCGAGGCCAGTTGCCGCGACTTCCGTCCGTGGAATGTGTCCAGCCGACGGGAAACAACACGATTGCCGGTCCCCTGCGAGAAGGCCGGGATCATGCCCAAGAAATCGCCTGTACGACGGAGGTGAGCGGTTTACAGGTGGCCAGTGTGGTCGATGGGCATCTGGCCGTTCAGGGATGCCGCGCGACCGGCGGGACCGGACACCTTGTGACGGACGAATTCGTCTGGGAGACGCAACGGCGACTGGCTCGCGAAGAAGGGGTGTTCACAGAGCCTGCGGGGGCTGTCGCTCTCGCTGGAGCCCTGCAAGCGGCGGAGCAGGGTGATGTTTCACGCGACGCGAAGATTGTCTGCGTCGTCAGCGGATCGGGTTTTAAGGACACGCACGCCGTCGATCGGATGAACCAGGACGTCGACTGCCCGATGCTGGACATGGACGCGATTGACGGCTGGTAACCAAATGCCAACGTCCTGGGCCCACAATGGTCCTGAACTCCTCACCCGATGTTCGCATTCCTCGGTGGCCCTATTTTTTCCGTGCGATGACTCCGTGTTTTTCGAGACACCTCGCAACAGACATGGTGAGAAGTTTTCCGAAATCACTGCGGTAAATCCGCCCAGTTGCCGTCTTTTGCCCAGTCATCAGTCCGCCATTTTCCGCCGCGGCCAACGGAAGGGACTTTCGTCCTGTGCGACAAGTTTCCGAAAAGGCCCCCTCCCATTCAAAAGTCACCCGCCGACACAGGCGGGGTGAGACGACCGCTCAATCGGACACATTTTTCAATTCGGACGTCACGGTGACTTCGGTCCTTTTCCCGGGCACCAGCGAGACATTTTCAAAGGTCACCCAGTATCGGTACGGTCGGAGACGGTATTCAAAGTGGTCGAGATTCTCGGCGGGGAGATCGAACAGGTCGGCTGAGTAGGAGCCGCCGTCGCCGTCCCAGAGAGTCGTCCCACGGCGACGATGCTGCTGCCCTCCCAAGTCGATGGCGACCACCGTCGCCTGCGCCCGATCATCCAGTCCTTCGAGCCCCGACCAGTTGAACATCCAATACTTGCCTCGTCGTTCGACATGGTCGGCCCCAATTTGCGAATAGACCTCTCGGCACTCGGCGGGCACATCATAGTTGCCGATTGCCTCCCCTTTCTCATTGACCGACACCGTTGGTCCCCAATCGACGTCGGTGATCCCAAAGCGAAGCGTGATCGGAGACTGGGGATCCTTGGGAGTAACGACGACTCGGAGGATGCCATGTTCGTTGCGATGGGGCAGGAACCATTGGCCCGAGATGCGCGCGGTGAGGCTCTGTTGGGGATCGAGTCCGGAGAACCGGAACACAAACTCCCAGGCCTCTTTCCTATCACGGGGACGCTGGGGGGAGTTGGGCCAATTCGTCGTATGAGGCGTTGTTTCGAACGGCATCCCATTCGCCCGCCACGCGGCGTCGACATTGCCCCCGGCCGGCAACACCGCCAACAGTTCGACGGTGATCTCCGACGTCACCTGAGCCAGAAATGTCGGATCATCCTTCGCGGCCTTCTCTTGGGCCTGAAGGGGAATTCCTAACAATGCCAAGAGAATCCCGGAGAAGAGCGTCTTAGTGAGCGAGTCATTCAACATCGGATTCCACAAAGTTTTTGGGAAGTAATGATCAATCGATGTCTGGTAGAACTGGACTGACGCGACTGGCTGTTAAAGGATTCTGTCATTCTCCACAATCGATATCAGTCTGTGTACTGGTAAAGTCTCCGGACAACAAAGAAATTGCTCACGACAGAGGGAAAAAATGCTCCAACGAAGTAGCCGGACAAGGGAGTGAGGAAAGGGAATCTCGAGTTTCTTGATACCATTACGCCCCATTCCATTCCGACCATAGTTGAAAGACAGACCACAAACGACGAGATAACACAAATGCTGAAAACGTGGCGTAACGTGGAGATCTCCTTCGAAAAGGTTCCCAGACTGTAAGCCAACGTCACTGCTCCGAACACGACGACGATGGAAGAGGCGTTGATGTGATTGATGGACTGAGCATATGCCATCACTGGCTGAGCGAAAAAGGCCGAGAAGAACATTGTCCAGAACCCGATGAACGACAAGTGTGTTCTGCGACCTTTAGTTTGGGAATGAGAAGGTTGGTTGCCCGACATCGTCACGTCCTCGCAAGAACGAGTTTGTGTAGATCAGATCCAAAACGGACCCCGATTAAACAACGGTTGTTCTACAGTCTTAATGTCTTAACTCCAGTCAAAAATAGCGGTGACGAGTCACCGCACTCCAAAGGAGCCTTTGCCCCTACTTCTGGCCTTTCACCACGGAATTCCTCAACACGCCGATCCCAGTGACTTCGATTTCAATCTCGTCCCCGTCTTCCAGGGAAAAATCGTCGTCGGGGACGATTCCAGTGCCGGTCAGGAGAAAGGCCCCGGTGGGGAAGTCGTCTTCCTTTCCGAGCCACTCCGCGAGTTCCGGGAGTTTGCGGTGGAGCTGGCCCAGGTTGGTGTCACCCTGGAAGACTTGTTCACCGCTGCGATGGATCCGCAGTTCGACCTTCGTTTCTGCCAGCGCCAGCGGTTCGTCCGCGAGGAGAACGTAGGGTCCCAGCGCACAGCACTGGCGGTACACTTTGGCTTGGGGGAGGTACAGCGGGTTCTCCCCTTCGATGTCTCGTGCGGACATGTCGTTGCCGATGGTGTACGCCACGATCTCCAGCTTGGGATTGAGGACCAGTGTGAACTCCGGTTCGGGGACCGTCCAGTCGCTGTCGTGTCGGACTCGTACCGCTTCGCCCGGATGGACGACGCGATTCGGCGTCGCTTTGAAAAAGATCTCGGGGCGGTCCGCCGTGTAGACCAGATCATAATGGGAAGCCCCGGTCTCGGATTCTTCCATCCGTGCGATCTGGCTCCGTTTATAGGTGACGCCGGCCGCCCAGACTTCCTGGTAGTCGATCGGAGCGAGGAGCTTCACATCGGCGATGGAGTACGTCCGGGCTCCGCTGCTCAGGTCTTCCGCGACTTTGCGGGGATCCTCGGAATGAAGCAACTCCGCCAGAGTGCTGATTCCCGCCCGGCTCAACGACAGCACCCGGGCTGATTCCCCTTCGATGACGGCCACCGAATCGACCGGGACCCCGGTCCGTTCATCCACCACTTTAACTTTGGCCAGTTTCATGATCTTGGTCTCAACAACAAATGACAGTCATTACGGACGTGACGACGATTGCTTTCACAGGGAACTTGACGCAACGGAATGTCGTACGGAAATCGATGTCTCAAAACACAGGGGGCTGACGCCCCCCGCTAGCTTTAGTGTACTGTCCGGTGCGTTCGAATGGCATCGAGGGCCCGTTGAAAGTCGTCTGGTAAGGGGGCTTCAAACTGCATGATCGCGTCCGTCACCGGGTGCCTGAGTTCCAATCGGAAGGCATGTAGCGCCTGCCGGGCAATAAGCGGTTCCTCGTTCGTTTCCGTCTCGACCAGATCCTTGAGACTGACGTGATCGTGCCCGGCGTACAGTTTGTCCGCGATGATTGGACATTTGAGATGGAGCATGTGGACCCGCAATTGGTGCGTGCGGCCGGTTTCGGGCCAAAGATCCAGCCAGCTCAGGGTTTCATTTTTCAAGGAAGGGCAGGTATCCAGCAAGTGGTAGCGGGTACGCGCAGGTTTTCCTTCCAAGGGTTCATCGATGAATCCCGCCTCGGGCATTTGTCCGATGACAACCGCCTGATAGCGTTTTTTGACACTTTGCTGTTTCAATTGTTCGCCGAGGTCGATGCGGGCTTTCAGGGATTTGGCCACCAGGAGCAGGCCGCTGGTAGGTTTGTCGAGCCGGTGTACAGGCAGGGGCGTTGCCAGGTTGTCACCGGCAACAGGCGGCTTCAGGTTAAAAGGCAAGGCATTATGAATGGTCTGGAATTGATTGCCGCTAACCTTGTAGCCGGCAGGCTTTAGAACAACAGCCAGGTCGTCATCTTCATAAATAACCGGCAGGGGCAGCTCAAACACCTTTGCGACCCTTGGCTCAGCTTCGTAGAGTTCCAACTGATCGCCGGTCTGAACCCAATAGCCGGTCGTCTCCGGAGCCCCATTAACGTGCAGCTGCCCACGCTGAATGGCTTTTTTGATCCCCTTTCGGGAAGGTACATCCGGGAAGCAACTACAGGCATAATCACTGAGTCGGACAGGTTCCGGCAAGTCGGGCACAATATGTCGATCCAGGAGCATCATGCCGTCTGTTGTTCAGATTTATTCATAAAAATACCGGCGTCTTTTTTGTACAAGGGTTTACCGGGCACTGTGAGGGTACAGTGCCCGGAACCTGCGCTATTTATATTTTCGCCAGGCGCCCAGCACCAGGCCGGCGATTGCCAGGCCTACCAGACTGAAACCGCCCGTGATCCAGGACAATTCATAAGGCCGAAAAGCAAACATATCGCTGGTCATGCGCGACAAATGTACAAAAGCAAATGCAATCAGCAAGCCGATCAGTGCACCGCGCAATGCCGACTCTACCTGAAGTTTGGTGAATAACCAAGCCAGCGTGTAAGCCGGCACGATCGTTGCGACGAGGTTGGTGATCCAGACGCCGGCACCAGGCGGATTGGCCTCTACCGTGGCCATATCCAGGCCGACCAATTTCATCCAGGTATCCCCGAATAAGGGTCCGTACCAGAGAAAGCCCAAAACGGTTAACAGGATAATGCTGAGCCATACTGCAAGGTGGTTGATGGTTAGTTCCTTCATGACTCTTCGTTTTTAGTTTTATAAATGAAACCGTGAACAATCGTGCAGTTCGC
>JAGQQQ010000475.1 GCA_020426125.1 Planctomycetaceae bacterium | reverse complement strand
ATTTCTGGGCATCATGGTGCGGTCCGTGCATGCAAACGATGCCCCTTGTCGAAGAGGCGATGGCGGAGTTCGACCCCGAACAGGTCCAGTTGATTTCCGTGAATCTCGAAGAGACGGCGCAGCAGGTGAAGTCTGTGTTAGATCGCCATCAACTAGATTTGACCGTGGCTCTCGATATCGATGGCACCACCGCCCGGAAGTATCAGGCGAACGCCATCCCGCAATTGGTGATCGTTGACAAAAACGGCAAAATCGCCCGCCTTTACGTCGGCGGGGGATCGGGCGTCGTGGAGCAACTCAAACAGGCACTCCTCGACCTTCTCGGAGCGGACTCCTGACTCCAGTTTTCTCACAACGCACGAGAGTGGAACGTTGACCGCGAATTCGAGGGACTTGACGATCTGCCTGACAGATACAACGGAAAGGCCAAAGTTCTGCCTCCCGAAACCTGCGGATGGTTCGCTTCGGTCACCTGAGATGCCGACATCAACTACAACGGGGTGTCTGCGATGTCTTTCCCAGGTCGGTCTGAATGACTGAGAACGCAGTCCAAGGCCGTGGAAAGGGAGCGTTACGCAAGACGGGTTCCTCGGGGTTCACGGAACCGGAATCGGGCCTTCAATGGAGAGGAAGCCGTCATGAGGCGAAAAACTCTGGCGATTTGGCAACTCGCTGGCATCATTCTTTTGGGGATTGGAAATTTTCTTGGCAGCTCACGGACATTCGCAGCCCCGCCAGAGTTGGGACCGCTGACGGAGGTCTCCGGAACCGTTGTCGATCAGCAGAGGAAACCGGTTCAAGGAGCCTCGGTCACGGCGGACTATGGTTTCGGCGAAGCCTCAGCGGAGTCGGACACGGCTGGCCGATTCACGCTCCGGGTCCCCAAAAAACACATCCGCGGTTTGCGAGTGGTGGCCCAAACGGAGCATCCCCCGCGCATCGGATTGGACTCCTGGCCTTACGAAGAAGAGCGTTTCGACGACTACGATTGCCGAGTCTCTCTCCAACCGGCGAGAGAGCTGACGATCCGGGTCCAGGACGCGCAGGGACAGCCAGTCTCGGAAGCAGGTGCGGGCGTTCTTGTGAATCACGCCTTCGCCTTCCATGGCCAAACCAACGACGAGGGCCTTTGCCAACTTCTCCTTCCTCAGGAGGAAGACATCCATACCGTCTATGCGATCAAGCCAGAGATGGGCCTTGACTATCGAGGATACTACGATTCCCAAAAGTCACAGGCTGGTCTTCCGCTCGATCAACCAGACTTGACCCAGCCGATGGAATTGACATTAAACAAGGGAGAAGACATCACTCTCACCCTCGTTGACGCGGAAACAGGAGAGCCGATTCCCGATGCGTTGGCGTATCCGTGGTATGTGCAGAAGGAGGGAGAGCCCAGTGATCTCAACCTCTCGTTTCTCGTCCAGGACATTGGCGGCAAATCGGATCAATCAGGCCAAGTGACCTTCACTTGGCTGCCGGGTTGGGACACCAATACCTCACTCACGTTCTGGCCACATTCGTCAGGTTATGAACAGAAACGGGGAACCTACGATTATTCAACGGGGAAGGGCTCGTTAACGATCGAACTCCAAAAACTCGTTCCGATCCGAGGACGTGTGACTTTGCCTACCGGAGATCCGGCGCCAGGAATCTCGTTGACGGCTCGCGGAAAAGGCTATAGCTTCGACTCCTTTTCGGGAGAAGCCGAGACTGATATCGAAGGGCATTACGAAATTTTCGCGGCTCCGAATCAGTTGTATCTGATTCTCATTGATGACCAGAACTGGGCCGCCAAAGCGCAGGACGGACTTGTCCTGCGTCCAGGAGAGCCCCTTGACAACGTGGACTTTTCCCTACAGAAGCCAATCCGGGTTTTTGGCCAAGTATCTGCGGGACCAAACGCAGAACCAATGTCGGAGTTTCGGGTGAGTTGCTATCAATACGGGAAGGGCCTTCATGAACTCGCCGGTCGGGATCTTCCCAATCCGGAAAATTCCAATCGCGTGATTCGCCCCACACAGTACCGAACAGTTTCCACGGACAAAAACGGCCGGTTTGAGTTCTTCGTTGGCCCCGGAAACTATGACATTCGCGGTCCGCGAAATGCCGACCCCAACATTGTGAAGTTCGAACTGCACGAGGAAGACGAGTACGAAGTGAACTTTGCCGCCCCGCGAAAGACGGCGGGGATGTTCACCGGGCTGGTCGTGGATGGAGACTCGCTTGAACCAGTCGCCGGCGCCAAAATCGTCGGCATCTATCAAGAACAGCTCGCCGGTCGGGACCTCGTGGTGACAACCGACCACACTGGCCGGTTTGCAGTCAAACGCCAACTTCTGCCGATGGTTCTCCGTACGAGCAGTCCAGAAGGAGAATCGGTTGCGATTACCAAGATTTCTGGCAGCGAGAATGTGACGGTAATTACGCTGGAACCTGCGGTGACCATCACGGGACGGTTGATGCATCCGCAATCTGGCGCCCCCATCCCCAACGCCTCAATGAGTGCCGAGATGCGTGTCCACCTCAACGAGAATGGACAAGGTCCGTTTCGCTTGGCATTCGGCGGTCGGACAACCACTGACGACGACGGGCGTTTCGAACTTTCGGGGCTCTCTGCCGACCAGGAGTACGAAGTGTTTCTGGTCACCCAACCCGTCAGACCGGGCCAAACAAGGCAAACAACGACGATTCACAAACTGACGCCAGAGAAAGCCGGTGAGACGATCGATCTGAAGGACATCCGCGCGGAGGCTCCCGGCGCGGTCCAACTCCCCCGACTCCGCTGAAAACCCAACTCAATTGTGGCGGCTTGGACTCTTCAGAACACAAATTAACATCCATTTTATGACATCCGACAGAGCCCAATGGGGCTTCGCATCTCGTGTGCCCCATCGCCGCTCCTGACGGTGGGTAATCTTCCCGGGTGTGACTATTCTCGCCGACTGGGGTTTCGTTTTGCGAAGGAAAAGATCGCCAATGTCGACGGAGTCAGTTGGATCAAGACCCAACTGATCGAACGGCCCGAACAGTTACCGCTCGATGGCCTCGGTCTGGACTT
>JAGQQQ010000474.1 GCA_020426125.1 Planctomycetaceae bacterium | reverse complement strand
GAATGTCAGACAACGTGTCCTTCTTTCGAAAGGCATTACGAAACATCGGAATTCGTCATGTCTATATTCAACGGGCTCCGTCACACGATAACGTCAAAATGCAAACGGATCCCGACAACTCTCGCGCGTCGGGATCCATTCCCAGGATCTCAAGATCTCGACATGAATATGTCGAGTCTATTTGCCGACGGTTTTCGTCTGAATTCGGCACAGATACATATCCGCAGTGATATATAAGATCGAACGATCGTCGCCGCCGAAGGTGCAGTTCGCGGTCCGTTCGCCGGTGCTGATTCGTCCGAGGAGATTGTCGTTTTTGTCGAAGACATAGACTCCCCCCGGGCCGGTCGCGAAGACGTTCCCTTTTTTGTCGACGGCCATCCCGTCGGGCAGGCCGGGCCAGCCTTCTTTCACGTGCTTCGTGGCATCATAAACAACGCGGCTCTTGCCGAGTGTCCCATCATCCTTGACCTCGAACGCTTTCCAGATCGCGGCTTCCGGGTCGGACTGAGCCACATAGAGCGTCTTCTCATCTGGAGAGAAGCCAATCCCGTTGGGCCGGGTCATCTCGTCGGTCAGCAGTGTGAGCTTTCCATCTTTCGAGAGACGGTAGACTCCGCAGAAGTCGAGTTCCCGGCGTTCATCCTCCCAGCGATTGGGAAGGCCATAGGGCGGATCGGTGAAGTAGAGATCCCCATTCGAATGGTACACAGCGTCGTTCGGGCTATTGAGCCGCTTGCCCTGATAGTTGTCAACGAGAGTCCGTTTGCCGCCATCGACGGTTAGGACCGAGATGCGACGATCGCCATGTTCGCAGCAGACTAGGCGGCCGTCGGGATCCAGCAGCAGGCCGTTGGATCCCGGTTCACCTCCATATTCATGGGGGCCGGTGAATCCCGACGGGGTCAACCAGAGTGAAACCCCTTCTCCTTCCACCCATTTCATGATCGCGTTACGGGGAATATCCGAGAACAAGAGCGCTCCTGGTCCATCCTTCTGTGGAACCCAAACGGGGCCTTCGGTCCAATCGAATCCGCTGGAAAGGACGTAAAGCTTCGCGTCCTTGTCGATGAGATCATTCAGAGCCGCGTCGTATTCAATACGCTCACCGAGAACCGGAAAGTTCAACGTATCCTGCGCGCTGACGGGTCGACCAGCGAGCGAGAAAAGAACTGCAAGAGCAAGGCATACAGGCAAACGCATCAAATTCGACTCCTCATCAGTAACTATTCCAAAGAGAACCAGCAAACGGCGGGTCAAACGGTGATTCCATAAACGTAGAAATAACCGCGAATGCGTGTGATTACCAGTGTTCTCTCGTCAGGGGAGCGATCACGCCGCCACTGATCGCGTGTCATCCGTGTCGAAGGAACTGCGTCGCGAATCCCGATCGTCAGGGAGTCGCTTCCGCGAATGGGAATCCGCGAACGATCACCAACTCGAAGAGCGTGCGGACGCAAGCAGGTTCCCCTTTCGCCGATCCTGTTGTCGCTGTTCTCAAATTCGTGAGATGTCGAATTTGCCAAGCCCGCATGTCGGGCCACTATTGAAACTGCTGTTCCGTTTCGATGATGACATCGAAAGCGGATTGGGAATCCTGAGCAGCGCGTAGCGCGGGGAGAAATTCTTCCCTTTGAATCATACGAGACAAACGTGCCAAAACCTGCAAATGGGTTTGCGCATCCTCGCAAAGAATGAGGAAAAAGCAGTCTGTCTTCGAGTTGTTCGTGGCTCCAAACGGGATCGGACTGGCTGTCCGTCCGAAGGCGATCAACGACTCCCCGATCGCATCTGGCAACGGATTCCGAGGGTGAGGAAAAGCGACCCCCATATCAAAAGCGGTGGAATGCAACGCTTCGCGCTCTTGCACCGCCTTCAGGATCGTTGCGGGTTCCCAGACGAGATAGGTCCGTCCCGCGACTTCGATCAGAGATTCGAGAACGCTGCGTTTGGTTCGGGCCTCCAGCGGAACCTGGACAAGTTCCGGACTGA
>JAGQQQ010000473.1 GCA_020426125.1 Planctomycetaceae bacterium | reverse complement strand
CTGATCGACGATCTCTTGGAGACTGATGCCTTCGCCCGGAAGTGGGCTCGCTACTGGCGGGCCGTGATTTTCCATGATTCCCCCGCCAACAAAAACATGGTCAATCCCCAGGCGCTCGAAGACTGGATGTACGAGGAATTTCGGAAAAACAGCCCCTGGGATCGGATGGTTGCCGAACTCGTCTCGGCGTCTCCACAACGAAAGAAGGATACCAAGCCCCAGGACAATGGCTGGGAACAGGATTATGGCCCGAACAATTTCGTTCTCGCCTGCGAACGGAAGCCAGAAACGATTGCGTCCGAGACGGCTCGACTGTTCATGGGAATCAGCATTGGCTGTGCGGAGTGCCATGACCACCCGTTTGACAAATGGAAGCGGGAACAATTCCACGAAATGGCGACGTTCTTCGCTCCCGGCCGATACTACATGACAGATCAGGACGATCCGTCCGAAAAGTCGCAGATGCAGGCGAGGTTCCTGCTCGGTGAGGAACCGCCAGCCGGCCTAAAACCGGACCAGTTGAGAGTGGCGGTCGCGGCTTACCTGATCTACAACCCGGACAATTACTGGTTTGCGCGGGCGTACGTGAACCGCATCTGGAATGAATTGATCGGTGACGGATTCTACTCCGTTGACAGTCTCGGGCCCGATCAAGAAGCCGTCCACCAACTGTTGGTCAACAGGTTGGGACAAATGTTTCGAAGTTCCGGTTTCGACAACAAATGGTTGTTTCGACTGATTATGAACAGCCAGGTCTATCAACGCGAAATTCATCCACCCGAAACGGAAGCGGATCTCTTCACATCCGTTCGCCCCACACGTCTGAAGTCGTTCGAGGTAGCGGACAATGTCGAAAAGCTTGTTGGTCAGAATCCCGGTCTGCGGCGACAGGTGGACTCCACCTTCGAAGCCAATCCCTCTGTCCCCCAAAGAGACTTGGAAGGTTCCATCCAGCAGGCGCTCCTGATGATGAACAACGGGACCCTGCAATCTCGTCTGGAAAACAGCGATCTCAAAAAACTGTTGGTCAAGGCTCCCAATGATCGGGAAATGATCCGAGAGGCATTTCTCGGGGTCCTTGCTCGAACACCATCATCCGAGGAAATGGACAAATATCAGCAATTCGTCAAACAGTCCCCGAATCGGAACGAAGCCGCGAACGATGTGCTGTGGGTCCTAATCAACTCCGCCGAATTTGTGACCAAACGATAGCTGTCGACCACTTCGAATGAGTCTGCCCCCACGTCGATTTTCACGGTTTGAAAGCCCACTCATGAATAACAATCTGCTTCACGTCAATCTGAATCGCGAAGGAAGAGTCACGCGCCGCAGCTTCCTTCAACTCGCTGGCGGCGGGTTCGCGGCAATGACGAGTGGGAGCCTTCTGCGTTCGGTGGTACTCAATGCCGCCGAACTCAAGCGAAACGGACGTTCCTGCATCATGGTTTTCCTCAACGGGGCTCCAAGTCAATTGGAAACTTGGGATCCCAAGCCGGGAACCGCGAATGGGGGCCCCACGAAAGCGATCGATACGAAGATTCCAGGAGTTCAGTTCGCAGAATACTGGCCGAAGCTCGCTCAACGCATGAACGATGTTTCTGTGATTCGGACCATCGCGGGAAAAGAGGCCGCTCATGAGCGGGGGAGGTATCACCTTCGGACGGGGCACCGCTTGATCGGAGCGACAAAGTTCCCCCACGTGGGGTCGATTGTTGCCCAGAAGCTGGGCGATCCTGACTCGGACATCCCCAATTTCGTCAGCATCGGAGAGACAATCAGTTCTGGATTTCTGGGAGTGGAAGTGGCGCCGTTCATTGTCAACTCGGCGGGCCAACTTCCCGCCAACGTCAATAATCCAGTGAAAGGGACGCGCGCGGATCGTCGCATGGACATGCTTCGCTGGCAGGATGACAACTTTGCGAGAGCCGGCGCTCCCGACGTCGCCAGGGAACATCAGGAATTGTATCGAAAAGCATCTCGGCTGATGTCCTCCTCCCGGATGAAGGCATTCACGCTCGAAGGGGAATCGGACAAATCCAAGCAGGACTACGGGAATAACGCCTTCGGGCAAAGCTGCCTTGTGGCCCGTCGCCTCGTAGAGTCGGGTGTGCCGTTTGTCGAGGTCCAGCGAGGCGGCTGGGATATGCATACCGGGCTTTGGAAAAATATGCCCCGAACGGCCGGTGAGGTGGATGCCGGAGTGTCGGCCCTGATCCTGGACCTCAAGCAACGAGGGCTCTTGGACAAAACATTGGTTCTGTGTTTTGGAGAATTTGGACGGACTCCTCAGATCAACCAGCGAACACCCGATGTTGGAAGAGACCATTGGGCGCGGAACTTCAACGTTCTGATTGCTGGAGGAGGACTGCGTGGGGGAGTCTGCGTGGGGTCGACCAGTGACGATGGGATGGAGATCAAAGACCGCCCCGTCGAAGTGGAAGATCTCTTTGCAACAGCCTGTTCCGCTCTGACCATCGATCCTGAGGAAGAGCTGTGGACGCCCGATGGACGCCCGGTTCAGATTGTGGATGGGGGAACTCCCGTTTCGGAACTTCTCTCTTAATTTCTTTTCTACAAGAGGATTACGACATCTGCTCTGGGTCTCCTGGGTTTCGGAACAGATGGGACCGTCTTGACAACGATCGGTCTTGAGGGTCTAATTCAGTGTTGATGAATTCCGGCTGAGGGGTCAGCCCGGGAAGATTCGCCGATCTCTGAGGGGTCAGAGATTGTGTGAAATTAGAAAGTTCGTGGAGTCTGAAGAGGTTTGACGGAGCCCTGCGCCTGATCGGTCTTGGGAAGATTGGATCGGACGTACCGTGTGCGGTTCCATCCATGCGTGAAAGATGCGCGATTTTTGCCGGTTGGAGTGTTCTCCAACAGTTTGAAACTCCGATCTGGAAGTGACGGGTTCTCGCGCAGCTTTTCTGCAGCAGAGGTCTAGCAAAGATGGCTAGAGACATCGCTTCTTGTTCAACGCCCTCCGGCACACTTCCTCGCGTTGTGGTGACGGGGGTTGGCGTCATTTCACCGATCGGAATTGGAAACGATCGTTTCTGGAACAGTTTGGAGGCTGGAAAGTCCGGGATCGACCTGCTCCGGTCACTCCCTTCCGAAAGTCTTCCCTGCAAGCTTGCCGCGGAAATTAGCGACTTCGATCCTCTCCAATACGTTTACCAGAAGAAGTTTCTGAAGGTGATGTCCCGGGATATTCAACTCGGGGTTTCCGCCGCGTCCTTAGCGATGAAAGATGCCGGCCTGATTCCAGGAGACGTTGCCCCCGATCGTCTCGGGGTGGAATTTGGCGCCGGACACATCTCGTTCACTCCTGATGAGCTTGCATCAGCGGCTCGTGATTTCCATGATCCCAGCAATCGGGAGGGGTATACCCGATGGGGGGAAGACGCCCTCGGAAAAATTGCTCCACTTTGGTTGCTGAGGCAGCTTCCCAATATGCCCGCTTGTCATGTGGCCATCGAACACGACGCCCGCGGACCAAACAACACCATCACCAGCGCAGATGCCTCGGCCTTGCTCGCACTCCAGGAGGGAATGCGATGCATCAATCGAGGACACGCGGATGCGATGATTATTGGAGCGTGCAGTTCCAATATCCATCCAGTCGACATTGCCAGGATTAGCTTGTATGACACACTGTCGACGCAAGATGATCCAGAGCAAGCGGTGCGGCCGTTTGACCGAGACCGGGACGGCACAATCGTCGGCGAAGGGGCGGCCGTCTTCGTGATTGAACGGTATGAACACGCGATCGCTCGCGGCGCCGAGATCTATTGTGAAATTCTGGGCGTTGGTGCTGGCTGCGACGGCCATGGCTATGAAAACGGCTCCGGAGGCCGGGGGCTCGTTTGTGCCATGAATGCGGCGATTCGGCGTTCTGACATCTCGCCCAAGGAAATTGGGCATATTAATGCCCATGGCAAGAGCACCCGTCGCGACGACTGGTTGGAAGCACGAGCGTATCACCAATTGTTCGGCGACGTCGCACATCGGATTCCCGTCACAGCGTTAAAGAGTTACTTCGGCAACTTTGATGCCGGGGCTGGGGCGGTGGAATTAGCGGGGGCAATTCTGTCGCTGCGTCACCAAACTTTGCCTGCGACTTTGAATTACCGACATCCGGATCCGCTCTGCCGACTGAACGTCGCCCGTGAACCACAGCGGCTCCGTTCGTCCATCGCGATGACCGTCAACCGGACAGCCGTTGGGCAAAGTGCCGCTGCCATTCTCAGGGCAGTTTAATTCGAGCTGCGAAAATCCCTGAGCGCGATTCCGTGTCAGTATCTGGGATGGGGAGATTCGGCCTCTGCCCCTGGTTTTCATTTTCCCACTCAGTCCACCTATCGACGGGCGAGCCCGCTGTTCGATTGGGGTGAGACCGTCGAGTGGAGGAACGAGTGGGCTCGTCGGTTGGCGAACACGGACTTGTCCGAATGAACCGGGAAAACCGTCGAAACGGTGAAACATCTCCCTCCAGATCGCCAGCGAACGCGTTGGGTCAAGTTCGTCGTCAAGCCGGGACTTGAAAACAACACAGATCTCACGAGGGAGGTTTGACTGTCGTCCGCACACAACCGCCGAATTGACAGCCGAGGTCCTTGGTGGATTGGGGCAGCGTCCCTTGAAGCCGACTGGTCCGACCCAGACAGCTTCGTATCCGGCTCTTGTCCATCGGCTTGCGTTTTCGCTTCACACTTCCAATCGCAGCGTTCGCGGTGTGCCGCACAACAGCCCCCGCCTCGCGGCGATGTCCTTGTGCTTGCTTATTCTCACCTCCATCAGGTTGGAACGGAGGCTTCCACACCGCAAACTGTCAAACAGGCTCGGCACCCACAAAAACAGCCGCTTCTCGAATGAGAAACGGCTGGGTTCTCCGTGGGCGATTCGGGAACTACGCCACACGTTGTTCAGATTTGCGGTTGGACCCTGGGCCTCCTCGGGGGGGATAACCATACTCCCGGAGTTTTCCGGACAAGGTCCGGATCCCAATTTTGAGTGCCTTTGCGGTCAATTCCCGATTGCCTCCAAATCGGTTAAAGGTCGCCTCAATGAGTTTGCGTTCCATTTCCCGAAGTGTCAGTCCTGGAAGTTCCGTCGAGTCGTCCGTCTTTTCGAGCCAGGGTTCGACTTCATCAGCGGAGATCGTGGGGACCGTTGAGAGTGAACAGACCCGGGTGATCACATTCTCCAATTCCCGAATGTTTCCCGGCCAGTCGTACGTCAACAGTCTGGACAACGTATCGTCCGACACACGCCGAATGGGCTGGCCTTCGCGAACTGAGCACTGCTGCAGGAAATGCTCGGCAAGGACCGGCAGGTCCTCCATTCTCTCACGAAGAGGGGCGACATTCAGCACACCCCGTTCGAGAATGGACAACAGCTCCCGCGAGAACTGATCGTTGCGAGCCAGTTGTTGCAGATTCGCGGAAGTCGTGCAGATGATCCGTGCCCGGAGAGGAACATAGTTGTCCCCATTTCGCCATGCGTTATTGCGAATAATTTCCGCGAGTTGATGTTGGTGGGAAACCGCAAGGGCTTCGACATCTTCAAAGACGAGCGTGCCATCGGTCGCGGCGGACAGGCGGCCTTCCATCTGATCATCGCCGAAGAGTTCGCGCTCAACGACGGCAGCCGTCAGGAGATTGCATCGAATCGTCAGTAGCGGTTGACCGGGGCCGGAGCGAGTCAGGTGTATGGCTCGTGCCACTTCGCTTTTTCCGCAACCCGCTTCGCCTTGAACCAGAATTGGCTTGTCATGCTCCGCAGCTTCGTGAATCTGGTTTCGCAAGTGACGGGTCGCCTCACTGACCCCAAGAAGGCCGTCAAACATCCGGCCTTCAAGCTTCTGGCGGAGTTGAATGTTCTCATTAATGAGTTGTGCCCGGCCGACGGCTGTGAACAACGCTCGGCCGATCCGCTCAGGGGTGAGCGGCGGCTCGACGACATCGCAGGAGACACTTCGAGGGGCCGCCATCCGTTGACCGATTGTCGGCAGAAGGATGAACTGAGTCGGACGTTCGGCCCGACGAAGTTCGGCGTCAATCGTCTCGATATCGGCAACCGACTGGGGTTCGTCGATGATCGCCGCCGCGATCGACTCATTGAGGGCGATCGTTCGCAACTCTGCGAGGGTTGCGACGCACACCGAGTCGTACCCGGCGCGGCGAATGGTCAGTTCGAGGTGTTGTCGCGCGGCCTCCGTGGAAGCACACGCGACGACCTTGCCCTGAGGGCGGATCGTGGCGGGTGATGCGATAGACATGGGATTCCTGCCAGGCGAAACGGCGATCCCCAACTGCTTCACCACGGGGTGAGAAGTCCCGTGACAGTATGGATCCCGGCCGTGACGCGGGTGATTGAGGAGAGTGAAAAGGAAGGAAGTGAGAGAGAAGATGTGTGGACGGATTGATATCGGCGATGCCCATTTTCGGTCAATGAGGCTTGCAACATTTCTTGGCGATTTTGCAATCGATTTGAAATTTTTACTCAAGTCCGCCCCACCGCTGTTGCGGATTGCCGCGGAGGACGCGAGTGCATCGCCAATTCGCTGGAGTCTGGAGAAGCAGGCTAAAAGGAGGCGGTTCGTCTGGTGATAGCGACCGTTGCTCTCGGCGTTTCCTCTAAGATCGGAACTTCGTCTGGGCGGGGGAAAAACTGCTTCAGTTTCAGAAACGGCTGCTCAAGCAGATACCAACTGACCATGGCCACGCCCAGCGAACCAAGGACTGTCGCCGCAAAGATCACCCCACCTTGAATCGGTTCTGGTAGGGCCGTCCAGTCGAATCGTTGGACTCCGGAATGAACGAAGCGATGGACGACATAGATCGCGTAACTGTATTTCCCAAGCGTCAACAAGGGCCACGCGGAGAACCCGCGCGCCAACAGGTGCTGAGATGGAACCACCATCGCCGCTCCAATCACCATTGCATAGGTCACAGCCAAGAGCGAATGCCCCACGCTGTAGGCGGAAAATGATTGACTGCTGAGCACAGGAAACAGGAGGTCGGTTCCCAATAGCAGGACGACACACGTGCCGGCAAGCTTCGGAAGCCAAGGTCCCCAACGGCGTACGGTTCCCGGCTCACGGATGAGAATGGCCATCATGGCTCCCGCACAGAGACTGTCCAGCCGAGTGAACGTCGACACATAGGTGACGACTCCGGGAACTCCTTCTGTCAGAAGACAGATTCTCCAAACCAAAGCACAGGCCGATAATGTCAAGCAGGTCCACAACAGTTTTCGGCGGCAAAGCACACACACAATGAAAGGCCAAACCAGATAGAACTGCTCTTCGATGGCAAGCGACCAGAAGTGGCTGAGCACCCGTTCTTGCGGCCACGACTGGCGGAAAGCGTACAACCAATTCTGGCCGTAAATCCAGTACCAACCTTGATCTTTGGAGACACTGTCGAGGGCCGCCATCGCATCGGATTGCGGAAAGAACGCGCCGCAGATCGCAGGTGCAATGAGAAAGACGCCGATCAGGGTCGCGAAGTAGAGGGGAAAGATCCGGAGAGACCGCCTCGAAATGAAGCTCCGCCAGTAATGGGGAAGTCCCTTGGTGTCGAGGAGAATACCGGTGATCAGAAACCCTGATAGTACAAAAAACAGGTCGACTCCGGTCCAGCCGATCGAGCAAAACTTACGAGCAGCAAAGATGAGTGGATTTCCCGAGGGAGCCAACTTCAGACAGTCATAACACAGGACGAGCAACACGGCCAAACCGCGGATCCCGTCAAGGGGAACGGAGTGTGACCCCGGACGCACGGCCTGAGCGGTGACGGGCGGCAAATACCGATGACAGAAGTTGTGGAGAAAGGTCATCACGCGCTCGAATTCCAAAACAGACAACAAGCATTATCGAGGCCAGAATCGCGACGAGAGTTCTTTGGTCT
>JAGQQQ010000472.1 GCA_020426125.1 Planctomycetaceae bacterium | reverse complement strand
GTCAGTGCCACCCCGCCGTTCAGGCTTTCAATCGCCTCCCCGCCATGCTGTCCGACCCCCTCAATGAACTGACCGGACATGTTGTCCCGAGCAGCCGGCTGGTTCGCGAGCCGATCCCCGGCTTCCGTGAGTTGCTTCCCGGAAATCTGCTCCAGTGCTGAGGCGACCGCTTTGGAAACAAGGCAACAAAACAACCAGATCCCAACCGCGATCTCCTACGAGATTCTGCGAAGAGCCAAGAAATGTGTGAGATGCTCCCGATGAACTTTCAGCGTCGCGAATTGCCGCACCTCCCCAACCCTCAATTCTCCCTGACGGAGGCAAACCATGAAGAGTTCGATCGGACGGATTTCTGAGCATTTGTTGCGAGAGTTGAAAGACACTCCCCATGGACTCACTTGGCAAAACTTCTGGACAACCTCGGTATCTGCGATATTTCTACTCGCGGTCCTCATACAGGTCGCCAGTGCGCAACAAGCGAGAACGTCCAAAGTCACGGTCGAAAATGCGTCGGATTATGCCGCGGAAATCCAGATGAAAGATTCAAATCCCGGGCAATATCAGACTGTCGGACAAATTTTTCCGGGCCAAAAAGGGACGTTTTCCATCAATGTTGGTTCGGAATGGCGATACATCTTTGAGACTCCCGATGGGAGGGTGAACGAGGATTATGTCGTCAAGAACCAGCCGTTCCAAACGTGGACGCTCACCGCCAAGACGAACACACGTCCCACCCCCCCCGGACCGATCGGCGGAAAGAAAGACTCTTCTCAAACGACTGCGATCAACGGACACAACTTGACTTCGGTCGACGTCTACTTCGGAGCGACGAAAACTGGGGTCATTCGTCAGAAGAGCCCCGGTCAGTGGGAATGGGTGGAAGGTGAACAGAACCACCCCTGGCGAGAGGTCCGCCGCACAGACACTTCCGTTTTCCTGACCGATCAGGAGAGCTACATCGAATTGAACATTCTGCGAGGCGGAATTTTTGGGAGTGACAACAGATTCCAGACAGGGGACAGGTATTACCTGCTGAAAAACCCAGTCGCCGGAAACACAGCTCCCCCATTACCTTCATCAAATGTGACGGGACGAAATGTCACATTCGTCGAGAAGTACACAGCGGATACATTGGCGGGGCGGTTCCGCCAGTTGGACGGCAACAGCTGGCGTGAGGAAAGCGCCTTGAACTCCGACACTCGGGACTGGACCGAAGTTCGAAGAGATGAAAACTCTGTCTACCTGAGCAGCGGTGGACAAATTGTGCAGATTGACGTGAAGACTCCAGGCATCTTCGTGAGCCAGGACAACTTTCAGTCTCGGTTTCAGATATACGATGTCCGGAACGCGAAAGCAGACGCACAATCTCACCCCATAGACAGATCAGCACAGGTGATCTTGAACAACGTCGGAAATCAGCCATTGACGATCGTCGAACAGAACGGAAAAGCGCTGAAGAACTTCGGAGATCTCGCGGCGGGAAGTAGAAAGACATTCGACACAATCATGGGACGCATCCTTGTTGTGAAAGGGCCCGACGGAAGTGAACTGACCAGAATCGATGTCGATTCTCCTTTGCAGGCACGATCATTGGCGATGAGTTCCCCCCCCATGCCGACCGACCGAACGTCGACCACTCCCAATCTCGCAAAGTGGTATCAGATCAAACACGTTCAAACCGGGGCGGTCCTCGATGTCCCGGCTTCATCTGAAGAAAACGGCGTTCAAATCGGTGTCTATGCCAATTTTGATACACCAAACCAGCAGTTCCGCTTTCAACAAGCCAGCAACGGCCACTATTTTCTCGTGAATCGAAACAGTGGAAAGGGAGTTGCCGCGGAAAACATCTCAGCTCAAGCCGGTGCTAAGGTCGTGCAATATGAAAATGGCCCCGGTGAGAATGATCAGTTTCGCATCCAGTCCGCAAGTGGTCAGAACGTCTACCTGATCTTCAAACACAGTAACAAGCCTTTGGCCATTGTGGACAACACGGCAATTCAGGGGGCAACCCTCGATCGCTCCGCCGAATTCCAATTGATTGCCGTTGCGGACTTCAAAGTGGGGCCAAACCCGCCCCATGATGGAGGCGGAGACAAGATGCCGCCCCATAGTGAAGACCAAGGTGCCGGATTCACGGTCAACTACTTCGAGCTTTGGGAACAGGGCTCAGAACTCTACCTGACGTTTCGGGAGACCAATCAAACAAAATGGCAATCCGAGACAACGTTTGGGGGAAAATCTTCGAAATGGAGTGTCGCCAAAAAAGAACAGGACTCCATTTGGCTCAAGCACGATGTGTATAACGATAGTTTTGAGGTGAACTTCCTGACGGGAGAAGTCAATCTCCATGCAGATGGAGTGCTGGTCGTCAAGAGCAGAAACCTGCGTCTGAAAAACGACAAGCACCGTGAATCCACTCCGGGCGACGACTCGATCGCCAGCTTTGATCCCGAGTGGTACGACACTCCCGATCAGCGAAAGTTTCGAGGCCTGTTCGCTAATAAACGACCTGGAGCAGACTCTTGGGGAAATGCCCCTCGACAGGTGCCTAACATGCAGACGAACTATAGCACGACCTTTTATCTCCCGGAGATGCATCCATACCGGTTTGGGATGGAACACTGCGGCTGCGACGAACCACTGCCGCCGTTTGCAGAGATTTCTTTTGACTCCCAGGATTTTGTTTCTGAGATCGGTGGCTATTCGTATCCCAAAACATTCTTCTTCACATCAGAGGGGACACGTGGCGGAAAGCTCGAACGAGTCGGGCAAATCTTCTTCAGCGAAACCGAAAGGCAGGAGGCATTCGCAGCCTCTGCCAGCGTGGAAGCGAGTGGCTGGGGGGTCTCCGTCGGTCTGAGCGGGGACTATGGACAGGGCAAGTCGACGACAGACAGCACCGAGAATGCCTCCGTGGTGATCACTTCCCATGCGGGGCGATATT
>JAGQQQ010000471.1 GCA_020426125.1 Planctomycetaceae bacterium | reverse complement strand
GTTTGAGATTTGGAACTTGGGTTTTCGAATTTCTCTGCGCTCGAGCAGCCAACAATCACACTCGGTGAATACGGACGCCTACCCCATGGAAAATCACGGGATAACGCGATTGGAATGTGGATTGGCCCAAGCACATATTCCATCTGGACCCGTTGTGTTGGGTTCCCTGAAGGTCCGTCGAACTGGAAATCTCTCATGGTCCCAGGTCGCTCCGAAGGTTGGGCGGCGTAACGGCTCCGGTTCCATTCGCTGGGAATTCCTGTGAAACGATCAGTTGATCCGAACGAATCACCGTCGTCCGTAACTACTGTCCAGGCGGATCATTTGCTACTCTGGATCGAACTCCTTGACGTTCCCTGTGACTTGCGTGTGGCTGGTTGTTGCCGTGAATGCGATTGAAGAACTGAATCGACTGACTTCGATGTTTCCGGGAGAGAATCCCTTGATCCGGGAGGCGGTACATATTCCCTCTTCCACGACGCCAGAGCCGTATAAACGGATGCTGGTTCACGATTCCCATATGACGGTGACCATGGAACAGTACCACGGGAGCCCCGTCAACGTGACCGTTGTCGATCAAAAGGACATTGACGACATCTATTGCCGGGAGATCATTCTGACCCGCGCGGATAACGGCAAACCGGTCCAGTTTGGAATCGTCCGGTTCAACTTTGAGTTTGTTACGCCCCAAGTGAAAGAGGAAATTTTGTCGGGAGAGATCCCCTTGGGACGAGTGCTCATCAACCATAACGTTCTGCGGCACATCGACCTCGGCGCCATTATCAAGGTCAAGGTCGGCCCCGAACTGGCGAGATTGCTGGAAATGGAAGACGGTGCCGAGACCTACGGCCGACTGGCAACCATCTTCTGTAACGGGTCTCCCGCCGTCGACCTGCTGGAGATCTCGGCTCCGTTGACACCGGCCTAAGGTTCAATGGTCATTGCGGGGGAGAGGGACGATGGAGACCGGAACACCCACCGTTGCCCTCCAGGATTCAGCACCTTCGCCCTCACAGCCATTCCTGCGAATGCGGGGAATCGAGAAGTCCTTCCCGGGCGTGCATGCCCTGCGAGGCATCGACCTCGAACTGTTTGCCGGAGAAGTGCTCGCGCTCCTCGGGGAAAATGGAGCTGGCAAGAGTACCCTGATCAAGATTCTCGGAGGGGCACATCCCCAAGACGAAGGCTCGTTGGAACTTCAGGGAAAACCCACGAGGATCGCGAGTCCTCACCATGCCCAGCAGTTGGGGATTTCGATCATCTACCAGGAGTTCAACCTGGTTCCGGGTCTGTCGGCAGGAGAGAACATCTTTCTAGGGAACGAACTGGCTCGTTGGGGAATCATCTCCCGACGGGAGGAGACACGACGAGCCAAACAGCTTTTCGAGCGGTTGGGATTGTCGATCGATCCAGAGACTCCCTGTTCGCGATTGACCGTCGCCCAGCAACAGGCGGTCGAAATCGCGAAGGCCCTCGCACTCGACGCCCGCATCATTGTGATGGACGAACCGAGCGCCGCACTCTCTCCGCGTGAAGTCGAAGGACTGCTCACCATTGTCCGGGAACTCAAGTCCTCTGGGATTGGCATCATTTATATCAGCCATCGTCTGGAGGAAATTCTTTCCATCGCCGACCGAGCCATGATCCTTCGCGACGGCCAGCACGTTGGGACGCGGCCCATCGGCAATCTCAGCCGTGACCAGATGATTGAGATGATGGTCGGCCGATCCCTGGATCAGGAGTTTCCCAAACGGCCCGCCGAGATCGGGGAACCGCGACTCGTCGCCAGTCACCTGACTCGTGGCGAGCAGGTGCGAGACGTCTCCTTCGAGATTCGACGCGGAGAAGTATTGGGACTGACGGGACTGATCGGAGCCGGACGGACGGAAGTCGCCCGCCTTTTGTTCGGAGCCGATCGACTCGACCAAGGGACCATCTCTCTCGATGGCCGGCCTCTCAAAATTCGCTCGCCCCGTGACGCGATTGCCGCGGGGATCTGTCTCCTCACGGAAGACCGTAAAGCCGAGGGACTCGTCTTGTCGCAGTCCGTTCAAGAAAACTTTGGACTCCCCAACATGAAGCGGTTGGCACCGGGGGGATGGATTCGTCTCAAGCAAGAACAGGATTCCCTCAAAGGTTACATTGACCAGTTGGCCATCAAGGTCAGCAGCCCCGGGCAGCGAGTCTCGACCTTGTCAGGAGGCAATCAGCAGAAGGTCGTCCTCGCGAAGTGGCTTGAGCACAACACGGATGTCCTCATCTTTGATGAACCGACGCGAGGAATCGATGTGGGTGCAAAGTATGAGATTTATCAACTCATCAATCGGCTGGCGGCTCAGGGCAAAGCGATTCTGATGATCAGCAGCGAACTTCCCGAAATCCTGGGGATGGCCGACAGGATACTGGTCATGCACGCAGGCCGCATCACCGGCGAAATCGCCGATCCCATGAAATCGAGCCAACAGGAGATTATGGAGTTGGCAGTAGCGGGAGAGAGGAGGGAGGAGAGTGGAGAGAGGAGAGAGTGAAGCGAGAACGGGAGGTTGCTTCTGTCCGCCCCCGTTGCCGATTCCTGGGATCGTGCCTTAACATCCTGTTCTCTCATCTCTCCTCACTCCTCTCTCATCTATTCCATGCTTTCCTCCCCAACCACTTCCGTTCGCTCGCGTTGGTGGCAGTCGTCGTTTGTTTCTGACTACGGCTCGGTCGCCATCCTTCTGTTGTTATGTCTTTACTACAGTTGGGCGACGTTGTCCGAACAACATCCCATCACGACGAGCGCGGGCCGAAAGCTGGCGGATTCAATCCTCCGGGAGCACGGCGAAAACGCGAATGTTTTGATTGTCGTGCGCACGACATCGCAGGACGAAGCCTTCTCGGAAGCGGTCGCCTCTCGACTCAAACAGCGGACAAACGGAGAAGTATTCACCGAACGGGGAACACCGGTCTCGGTTCGCAAACGTCTGAAGGCCCTTGCTGAATCCGGAACTCCGCTGGCGGCGATTGCCACACATCAGCCGTCCTCCATTTGGGGACCGCTGCAACCGGACGCCCTTCGAAAGCTCGGGGAGGAGTATCCTCTACTTCATGGCGTGAAGGTTTCCGTCCCCAAGAGTTACGTCTGGCCGTCGTTTTTGACGCGAGAAAACCTGCTGAACGTGATCAACCAGAACGCGGATATTGCCATCATCGCGATCGGAATGACACTTGTGATCATCAGTGCGGGGATTGATCTTTCCGTCGGCAGCCTGTTGGCGCTGAGCGGAGTGACGACGGCAATTGCCATTGAACAATGGGGGGGCGGCGAGGACGCTGGGATCGTGAGTCTGCTCTTCTGCTCCTTAGTGGGCCTGCTCCTGTGCGGCGGGTGCGGAGTCGCCAACGGCCTGATGGTCACCTGGCTGCGAGTTCCCGCCTTTGTGGTGACATTGGGAATGATGATGGTCGCTCGCGGTCTGGCACTCATCGTCGCGGTCCAGTACCAGAAGATGCTCTCCGGAGGAACAACTGAAGGGACTCCCGAAGCGATCTCGATTCACGCCGAGTCATTTGGCTGGCTGGGCAATGGAATGACTTTGGGAATTCCGAACCCCATCATCCTGATGCTCACGCTGTATGTGTTGACCCACCTCCTCATGTCACGGACCTCGCTGGGTCGCTACATCTATGCGGTCGGAGGAAATCCCGAAGCGGCCCGATTGTCCGGGGTGCCCGTCTATGGAGTGCTGATCTTCGTCTACGCCTTGTGTGGCGTGATGGCCGGCCTCGGCGGGATCGTGGACGCCTCCCGATTTGAAGGAGGCCGACCGAACGCGGGGGAGATGTACGAACTGCAGGTAATCGCCGCGGTCGTCGTCGGCGGCACCAGTCTGGCTGGCGGAGAAGGCAAGGTCTTTGGGACATTGATTGGGGCCATGATCATCGCCGTGATCCAAAACGGCC
>JAGQQQ010000470.1 GCA_020426125.1 Planctomycetaceae bacterium | reverse complement strand
AGAGTATCGGTTTCTCTCTGACTTGAAGCTTCCGACCACCATCGCAGACTCCCTGAAATCCCTGCTTCAGAGGACTTCCGGACTGCTGTTGGTTTGCGGTCCCGCCGGATCCGGCAAAACGACAACCCTGTACGCCGCGTTCAGAGAGATTCAAAAGGGGGGGTTTGAGTTTCGCAGCCTCTGCACTTTGGAGGATCCCGTAGAGGCGATCCTGCCCGGAGTCTCTCAATCACAGGTCAAGCCCGATGGAGATTTTAACTACCATCGAGGACTTGCCTCCCTCCTCAGGCAGGATCCAGAGGTCATTATGGTCGGTGAAATCCGCGACCCGCAGACTGCCCAGGTTGTCTTTCAAGCCTCGATGACCGGCCATCTTGTGCTCTCGTCATTCCATGCGGGGCGAGCGGCCGATGCCGTGAGCCGGTTGGCCGACATGCGAGTTGAGCCGTACGTCCTTCGGACGGGACTACTCGCCATCCTGGCACAGCGACTTTTGCGACGGACATGTTCCTGCCGAAGACATGACACGGGGGGATGTCGGGACTGCCACCAAACCGGATACCGCGGCCGACTTGTCGTTGCCGAAATGCTGCAATGCTCTTCGGTGGACATCGCGAATGCGATTCTCAGACGTGAGGATGCCCGAAGGATTCAGGAACTGGCTGTCGCCACGGGAATGGTTCCACTCAGAACGGTCGCGGAGAACCTTGTAGAGCAGGGGCTCACGACCTCCGATGAGGTCATTCGAGTGTTTGGGATAGAGTGAGCCGCGTTCCCCCCAGAAAGTTCCTCGATGGAATCCCCACGTGAAGGGAAACAACATGCTGTCGAAACCGAATCAAGAGGACGTCCGGCGTTTTCTTCAGCTTCAGTCTTCGCAGTCTCTTTCGTATGGTTCCCCGGGACTCTTGCACGATCCGCCGCCGCCCGGATTCACGGTGGACCACTCCCGTCGGCAAATTGGTCCAGGACGGGCTGCCTATGACATCGCACGGAACTCCTTGAGCACTTGGCGACAATTTGATCTGGGATGGGTGGAGCCTTTTCCCCGACAGACTCCGGTCAAGGCCGGTCAATGCCTAGCCATTCTGGCCAGAGTTTTGGGAATCTGGTGGTGGAATGCGTGCCGCATCGTGGAGGTGTTCGACGATCAAAATGACGGGCGGAGGTTCGGCTTTTCTTACGGCACCTTGCCTGGCCATATGGAATGCGGCGAAGAGCGATTTCTCGTTGAAATCGATGGGGAAGACCGAGTTTGGTACGAAATCCTGACGTATTCGCGTCCTCATTCTCGCCTGGCTCGTCTGGGTTCCCCCTATGCGAGATTCGTGCAGCGTCGTTTCGCCCGCGAATCGACGTTGGCGATGATGCACCCCCCCCCAACCGACGGGAATCAAGGTCCGTGATGACCGATTTCGATCAACAAATCCTCTTGTTGTTCAGGCGTTTTCCATGACCCATTGCACGGCATGCCGATTGAGTTCCGCGGCGTTCTTGAGAGAGAGTTTGGCTTTGATGTTCTCGCGGTAACTTTCGATGGTCTTGTAACTTAAGTGCAGACGATCTGCGATTTGACGGGTTGTCAGCCCCTGGCCGATCAGACCGAAAACCTCCAGTTCACGATCCGTGAGGGATTCGATCGGAGACTGATTCGCGGGGGCACCGGTCACAATGCGATTTAAGAGACGCTCGGCGAGTTCCGCACTCACAAAGGTTTTTCCGCTTCGGACCGTGCGAATGGCTTCCACGACCCGCTCACTGGCCGCTTCCTTATTTAAGTACCCTCCGGCTCCCGCGCGAAGGCAACGTTCCGCAAATAGTGTCTCATCGTGCATCGAACAGACAAGCATCTTCACCGCTGGATACGCGGAAGCCACTTGTTTCACGAGTTCCAGTCCGTTTCCGGTTTTGAGTGAAAGATCGATGATCATCATGTCCGGCTTGTGTTCCCGGACCAATCGCATCGCTTCGTCCATCTCCCCGGTCTCACCGCAGACATTCAGGTCGGGTTCTTGAGCAATGAGAACAGCCATTCCCCGACGAACCAGGGGGTGGTCATCCACCAGCAAGATTCTCCATGGCTGTCCAACTTGATCGTCCATCATTTCCCTGGCATTGCCAGGAACACCGGACGCGGGTTCCTGGACTACTTTGTCCGCTGATTGTCAACGCGGCGCCGATTTGAGACGCTCGATGCCGCATGATGCGAGTCCCCATTCCGGGGAATGCTCCGCCATCTTCGCGGAAGCCAGTTCCATTGTCGATGATTTCGAGAAAAATTCCGTTCCCAATGGCCTGGAGTTCGATCACGATCTCGGTTGCCTGAGAGTGCTTGATCGCGTTATTCACAGCTTCTTCGGCAATTCGAAAAAACTGCTGGGCAACGATCTCTTCCTCGATCTCCACATTTCCGGCCGTTTCGAATCGACAATTCAAGTGATGTCGCTGCCACGTGCGATCGGCCAACTGCTGGAGCGCCGCGGAGAGGCCAATGGCGTCGAGTTCCACTGGCATCAACCCTCGAACCAAACCTCGGAGCTCTCGAACCATATCGGGGATGCTGTCGGAGAGTTCCCTGGCAGCAAACGCATGGGGAGAGTGTTCTTCCTCCAAAACGCGTGAAAGGCCTTTGGCGAGAAAGCCGATTCCAGTCAGTTGTTGGCCAAGACCATCGTGGAGTTCCTCGCTGATTCGGCGTTTCTCGTCATCCACTTGCAGGGACATCGCCGCTTCCAACTGCCGACGGTGGGTCACATCCAGATGGATTCCGCACAAGACTTGATGCCCCCGTCGGCTGGAACATATCCGTTGCTCCCCCTGTCCGAGAAGTGTCAGGGTCGTTCCATCGGTGGCGACAATCCGAAACTCGCTGTCATAGGGTTGGCGGTCGACGAGAGCTTGTTCGAGATCGCGGGCAGCACGTAAGCGATCGTGGGGGTGGATTAGTTCCAGCCAATCTTCGATCGAAAGTCGGGTCCGGCCATTCAATCGAACTCCAAACAGCGACTCGAAATCTTCGCTGACCCGGATTGTCCCCTCAGTGGCATCGACTTCCCAAGTCCCCATTCGAACAGCTTGCCGAGAGGACAGAGAGTCTGGTTCCCGAGAATCGTTCGATGACATTCTCTCCTCACTCCCTGGAGCGGGGTGAGCCAACAGCCGCACACCGAACGACGTCCACAACCCCGGAATCAAAGGGAAAAACGCAAGCAAGCTGAAAACTCCGAGTGCTACCGTCGCCCATTTGACCGTTTCCCCTAGCGGAGAAATGGGAATCCAGGCCGAAGCCGCATCAGTCAGGTGGGACAGTCCGCTGACAAACAGAAATGGGAGAAAAACCTGAAGAAACCGGCGAAGCCGTGAATCGTCGGTCCCACGAATGACCCGAGCAAAGACAATT
>JAGQQQ010000469.1 GCA_020426125.1 Planctomycetaceae bacterium | reverse complement strand
AGTCAAAGCGGCGGGGTAATTCCTCGGGAGGGGATCCCAGAGGCGTGTGAATCACCAGCGGCTGGTGTTCCCTCAAACATGACCGCTTCCGGATTAATTGTCCCGATGAAGAATCGGGAACCAGGCGAGAAGCCTGAGAATTTTTAAGGAATGGAACCGTGTGGTTTGCGTTTTTTCTTCAGATAGCGTTGTTGTTGACCGGCCTTTTCATGATGCTGATCATCCTTCTCCAACGGGGACGTGGTGGCGGATTGGCGGGGGCTTTTGGCGGAACCGGAGGACAAAGCGCCTTCGGAACCAAAGCCGGCGACGTCTTTACCTGGATCACAGTCGGAACGGCCACCGTCTGGGTGCTGCTGGCAGGAATCAGCGGTTGCGTGATGCGGTCTAGCACCGACAGTGGGGCGAAGGAGAACCTGAGCAGCGGAGGTATGAGCGCTACAGAGGACCCCGGTGCGGAAAATCAGTCGGATGACGGTGGAGCAACCGCCCCAGACACGGATGCCGCCGGAACCAACTCCGAGGAAGCCGATTCAGCCGACTCAAAGGAAGCTGACGCCACAGATTCCACTCCTCCGTCGACTGATGAATCCCCAGTTCCGGAATCGTCTGAGGATTCGTCCTCCGACGAAACCAAGACGCCGGCTCCGGCTGGCGACGAGTCGGCTTCCCCAGAACCATCGGCTCCGACAACTGACGACACGTCTCCCAGCGAGACAAAGGACGACGATTCGTCGAATGAGTCCGAACCCGATGCCACCGAGAACTCCCAGTAACACGGGAACCGGCGCGCTCCGCGTGACCTTCTTCGACCGAATCCATGGTTCGATGTGAAAAGGGATTTTTTGTCGGGCCGTTAGACGTGACGCCCCTCTCTGTTGGATTGCGACCATTCGTTCCCTCTTGGGCTTTCCGTTTCATTGATGACGTTGGAGGAACGCATGCTCCTCAGCATGACCGGCCATGGTGAGGCCACCGCTCAAAACGACCGGCTCAGCGTGACCGTGGAAGTGAAGAGCGTGAACAATCGGCACCTGAAAGTGTCGGTGCGGTGTCCTGATTCGTTTCTGGCTTTGGAAACGAACATTGAGAAGGTTGTGCGACAGGTGGTCACCCGCGGGACTCTCAACATCGCGGTTCGGGTTCGCCATCTGACGGATGCAGCAACCCATGCGATCGATGCGAAGGTTCTCGCTCATTACTGGCGGCAATTAACACAGGCGGCTGAGGAGTTGGCAACATCCGTTCCGCAGGATTTAGGACCGTTGCTTCCCTTGCCGGGAATCGTGGATGAAGGGGACGGAAAGTCGGTCGAGGCGTCCGATTGGCCCCTGATTGAGAATGTCCTCGCGGAGGCACTACAGAACCTTCAAGAGTTCCGGCATACCGAAGGCCGGGAAATGGCCGACGAGTTGGTTTCTCTCTCGGGCGTCATCGAAGAGAACGCCAGCAAAATCGCGGCCCGCGCCCCAGGTGTCGTCGCGGATTATCGCGAACGACTGAAGCAGCGCGTCAATGATGCCCTGAAAGAAAATGGAATTGACCTCGCGGATACGGACATCATCCGTGAAGTGAGTCTTTTTGCGGACCGTTGCGATATCACCGAAGAACTGACCCGCCTGCGTTCGCATCTCAAGCAGTACCGGTCGCTCGTCGAAGCGGACAGTTCCAACGGACGCAAATTGGAATTCATCGGTCAGGAATTGTTTCGCGAAGTGAACACGATCGGCTCGAAGGCCAATGACGTCGAAATCTCCCATATGGTGGTCGAGATGAAAGCCGCAATCGAAAAGATGCGGGAGATTATTCAGAACATCGAGTGACGCCCCCCTCGCATTCGATGGGGTGGATTTCTGACTTCATGCGGATACCGGAGTGAAGAGTCGGATCGGGAACGCTCGATGCCATTTCCAATGACACGTCTCCTTCGCCACAATCAGACGGCGTCTGCTCAATCCGTTCCGCCGTAGACGAATGGGTCCCGATCACGATCTCGAATGTTCCAGATCCCCTCCGTCCCATGACGGAGGGGGACATGATGCGCTCCGTTTAGGTACCTACGCCGTGCGAGGGTTAACTTTCTCAGTGTTGATGCCGAGGTCTTTCAGAACGCCAGGAAGTTTTGCGGCGTCAAAGTCTCCTGACTTCGCGAGGGCGCGAAGTGTGGCGTAGGTCGTGCATTCGGCATCGACTTCGAAGTGCCGACGTAAGACCGGGCGGGTATCGCTGCGGCCGAACCCATCGGTTCCGAGAACGGTGTACGACCCGGGGATCCATTGGCGAATCTGATCGGGCACCAACCGGACATTGTCGCTGGCCGCGATGAATGGCCCGTCGATCCCCGACAACGTCTGCGTCAAATAGCTTTCCTTCTTCTCTTCTCCCGGATGGAGCATGTTCCAGCGATCAGCGTCCATCGCAGCGCGGCAGAGTTCGCTGTAGCTGGTGACGCTCCAGACGTCGCAGCCGATTCCGTAATTCTCTTTGAGAATCTTTTGGGCACGAAGCACTTCGTTGAGGATCGTCCCCGAGCCGAACAACTGCGGCCGCCGCTTCTGACCGTCTCCATCTTCGGTGCTGTGGAAGCAGTACATTCCTTTCAGGATGCCTTCCGTCACGCCATTTCCCTCGGGCATTGGAGGCATCTCATAGGCTTCGTTGTAGACCGAGAGGTAGTAGAAGATTTCCTCACCATCGGCATACATCCGTTTGAGGCCATCCTGGATGATCACTGCCAGTTCGTAGGCATAGGCGGGGTCATACGCCACGATGGGAGGCACGGTCGTCGCAACGAGCTGGCTATGGCCGTCCTCGTGTTGGAGACCTTCTCCGTTGAGCGTGGTCCGCCCGGAGGTTCCGCCGACGAGGAAGCCTTTGCAACGGCTGTCGGCGGCGAGCCAGATGAGATCGCCGACGCGCTGAAACCCGAACATCGAGTAATAGATGTAAAACGGGATCATGTTCATGCCGAGGTTGCTGTACGCCGTCCCGGCGGCGACGAAGGATCCCATCGCACCGGCCTCGTTGATTCCTTCTTCCAGGACCTGGCCGTCTTTGGCTTCCTTGTAATACATCAGGGCGCCGTCGATCCGGTCGACCGGTTCGTACAATTGTCCCTTGCTGGAATAGATGCCGAAGGTGCTGAAGAAGCCCTCCATTCCGAAGGTTCGCGCTTCGTCGGGAATGATCGGGACAATTCGCTCGCCGATTTTCTTATTCCGCATCAAGCCCCGGAGAATGGCTCCGTACGCCTGTGTCGTGGACGCCGTCGCGCTTTCTCCGGTCCCTTTCAACTGGCGGTCATATGCCCGGTCCGTCAGCGGAGGAACTTCCAGGCGTTCGGGAGTTGGACGGCGTTGCGGAACGGCTCCCCCCAGTTGTTCCCGACGCGATTGGAGATAGGCCATCTCTTCGCTCCCCTCAGCGGGGCGATAGAACGGCATCTTCTCGACCTGATCTTCGCCGATGGGGATATTGAACCGAGTCCGGAACTGACGCAGTTCCTCGTTGTTCATCTTCTTCGTGTTATGGGCAATGTTCCGCCCTTCGCCGGCTTCGCCCAGACCGTATCCCTTGATGGTCTTCGCCAGGATGACCGTTGGGGCTCCGGTATGATTCACAGCCGCATCGAACGCTGCGAACACCTTTTCGGGGTCGTGACCGCCACGGCGGAGTTTGGTCAGTTGCTCATCCGAAAGCTGATCGACGATCTCCTGCAACTCCGGGTCATTGAAGAAGTGCTGGCGAATGTAATCGCCCCGAGAGACGCTGTACTTCTGATATTGGCCGTCGACGATTTCGCCCATCCGTTTGATGAGCTTTCCGTTGTAGTCCCGGGAGAGGAGCGGATCCCAGTCGTGTCCCCAGATCACCTTAATGCAGTTCCAGCCGGCGCCACGGAAGGCCCCTTCCAGTTCCTGGATGATTTTGCCATTCCCTCGGACGGGTCCGTCGAGTCGCTGGAGATTGCAGTTTACGACCCAGATCAGATTGTCCAGGTTTTCCCGCGAGGCGAGGGTGATCGCCCCCAGCGATTCCGGTTCATCGATCTCCCCATCGCCGAGGAAGGCCCAGACGTGCGACTTCGACGTGTCGAGCAGTCCACGGTGCTGCATGTAGCGAAGGAAACGAGCATGGTAGATCGAACAGATCGGGCCAAGTCCCATGGACACGGTCGGGAACTGCCAGAAATCTTCCATCAGCCAGGGGTGCGGATAAGACGAGAGTCCGGTTCCCCGAGGAACTTCTTGACGGAAGTTCTCCAGGTGGCTTTCGCTGAGGCGTCCTTCAACAAAGGCGCGGGCGTACATCCCGGGGGAGGCGTGTCCCTGGAAGTAGACCATGTCCCCGGTGTGATCGTCCGTGGGGCCGTGGAAGAAATGGTTGTATCCCACTTCGTATAACGTGGCGGACGAAGCGTAGGTCGAGATATGTCCCCCGACGGCTCCTCCGCTCTCCGTTCTTTTGTTGGCACGGACGACCATCGCCATCGCGTTCCAGCGGATGATTGATTTGATCCGTCGCTCGATCTCCAGGTTCCCGGGATAGCGGGGTTGTTCGGAGACGGGGATCGTGTTGATGTAGGGAGTTGTCGCCGAAAACGGCATCATCACTCCGCGATGGTACGCCCGCTCCCGGAGATAGACGAGCAGTTGCTGCGTCTTCTCGGGGCCATAGCGGTGCAGCACGTCTTCGAGCGACTCGTACCACTCTTCGAGTTCCGCTGGATCAATCCCCTGGATGGCCCCTTCCTGGGCGCCTTTCATTACTTCATCGGTTGCCATTCCCGGCTCTCCCGTCTTGGTCGGTGATTCTTTATGCAGTCCGCCTAGTGCGTCGCGGACCGAATTTCTTGGACTGTGAGAAAGTCGCTATTCTAACAGGGTTTCCTCCGATCAAAACCCCAGTGCTGTTGCGGGAAAGGGTGCCGATTTGAAATTGTCCCGCCAGTCTCGAAATCTGCGACATTGACGCATCCGTTGGAGTGGATGTGTCTTCGAAGGACGGTGATTTCTGCCGGGAATCGGATCGTTTCCGGCGGATCCGCCCCCAACCATCAGAACGATCTTGCCCCTTTCAAACCAGGGGAGTAAGAGGCCACAGTCAAGATGTCACGCCCGAGCGGGGAATCGAGATGCGCTCAACTGGACGATGGAAGTCGTTCCTGATGGGGATTCTGTTGTCCATCAGCGTGTCGACGCGTGGGGTGATCGCCGACGATTCGGCGAGCCCGCTTCCATTTCCCGATCTCTCGGAATCGGCTCCGACCGAAGAGGTGGAAATTGATCCCGAGTCGTCCCCCGCTTCGGATGATGTTGAGAGCGCGGCGATGGAAATCGCTCCGACGGAGTCGCCATCCGCTGACCAGGGCGTGATCACGGCCGATGTCGAAGAACCGGTTGAGGAAAACTCGACAGAGGAATCGGAAGCCGTCGAAGCTTCGTTGATCGAGGAAGAAACATTTGACCTCCGGGTCCCTGGGAGTGGGCCCCTCGCGAACGCCATCGAAGGCGAGGAACTTGTTGAACCGAGTTGGCTCAATGAAGTGATCGATGACCACGTGTTACTCTGGCAACCGGTGACCGGGTCCAACGACTTCGTGTTTCGAGACAACAACGGCTTCGGGATCTCGACGCTGAATTTCAAAGGGGAAGTCGGGGAAGACAGTGGCCCCATCTGGACGAATCTCGCGTTCGGCTGGCATTTGCTCAGCGGTCCCCGGCAACCGGATGTGCCGTCTCAGGTGTACGATCTGAGTCTCGGAATTCACATTGCCAAACAGGTGACACCGGATTGGGACTTTCACGCCCACTTTGCACCGACATTCTCGACGGACTGGGACAACAAGTCAGGCGATGCCTGGCGAATGATCGGCGGAGCTTTGGTCAGTTACGAGATGAATCCCGCGTTGAAGTCCGTGGTGGGGTTTTCGTACTTGGATCGTCCCGATTTGCCGGTGCTTCCCGTTGCGGGATTTCGATGGGCGATCACTCCCGACGTCTATGCCGACATCCTGATTCCGGAACCGAAAATTGCCTATCTTCTCGAAGCGGATGAAGACAGTAGTTCCTGGCTCTATCTGAAAGGCCAGATCGGCGGCGGTTCCTGGGCTATTGAGAGTGCCCCCGATTACGACGACCGGATGGGCTACCGGGACCTCCGGCTGCTGTTTGGGTTTGAGACGGCTCGGATCAACGGCGAACGTGACATCTTTGAGTTCGGCTACGTGTTTGACCGCGAATTGCATTTTGACCGTCGGAACTTAACGCTGCCGGTGGGGGATACGTGGTCGTTGCGGTTTGGGCGGACGTACTAATTGGACGGTGCCAATTCTCCCGTTCGCAAAGCCGCAAACCCATCGATCTGCGTACGCCGTTGGCTTAACGGCTAAACGACTTACGGCGAAATCGGCTCGAAAAGTCGTCCGTTCGAATGAAGCCTGACGGAAGATTTGTCTATCACAAAGACCAACTGTGTCGGGTCAGCCGGTTGTCCCGCTCTGTTTTCGGGAATTTTTTCGTTGTCACGCCACCCCGCTGGCGATGGCTCCGCCACCCTTATTTCGCGGAATTCTCGGCGAAAGGGGTTGCAGAACCGTACTCGACAGGTAGGGTGTTCGTAGGAAGCGCTGCGAAAATCCCCGTTTCGTAAGAATCAGGGGGGATCGTGGTCCATTGTTGTCTGGAGGAGCATGCCGCTGATGTGCGGAGCGAGCAAGGAAAGTTCGACGCGAACTGTTCTTGCCCTTTTCTCGGATTCTCTGACGTCCATTCGACGGACGTTGCTGTCGCATGGTTCGTGGAAATCTCGATATTTGCGAACTGCTGGGGAGTCGTCGTTCGACATCTTTTCCCGCGCTTTGGATTGCGGATCGATTGATCTGCCTCAACTCAGACTCGAGCAAATCGTAGAACATAATTTGCGTTCTGTCTCGTGGATCGGCGTTTGCGCAGTTGTGAACGACGCCGGTCGAGGACACGCGGTAGAGCAGACTGCTCTGGCTGGGCAACCGGGGAGTTCTCGCTCATCGAGCACGATCGCCTTACGAATTGAACAGGAGTGATTTCAGGATGTACTTGCAATTGATCAGTCTGCATGGACTTGTGCGTGGTGAAAACATTGAAATGGGCCGGGACGCCGACACGGGCGGGCAGGTCCGGTATGTCGTCGAACTCGCCCGGCACCTGGCTCAGTTTCCCGAAGTCAGTCAAGTCGATCTGTTCACGCGGAGACTGAAAGACAAGAAGCTGGACGACATCTACAGTGAAGAGATCGAGGATCTTGGGGAGAACTGTCGCATCGTGCGGCTCCCGTGCGGCGGAGGGAAATACTATCGCAAAGAACGGCTGTGGCCGTATGTGGATGAATTCGTGGACAACATGATTGCCTTCACGCAGAACGAAGGTCGGACTCCCACGATTGTGCATGGCCACTACGCCGACGCCGGTTACATCGCCCGGGAAGTGGCGTCCGTGTTCGACGTGCCGTTCATCTTTACCGGCCATTCTCTGGGCAAACCCAAATTGGATTATCTGTTGGAGGAAGGGTGGTCGCGAGAGAAGGCGAACGACATTCTGGCCATCGATCATCGGATTCAGGTCGAACAAGAGTGCCTGGCCGCGGCTGATCTTGTGGTGACGAGTACACGCCACGAACGGGACACCCAGTACAGCAAGTACCACCGCGACGAAGACCTGCGGATCGAAGTCATTCCGCCGGGAACGGACCTGGATCGGTTCTTCCCTTACTACGAATATGACCTCGACGCTCAGAACATCTCAGACGAGTTCAAGCAGGCCAGAATGCGGATGCAAAATGGCATCAAGCGGTTCTTCTTCCATCCGGATCGACCGATGATTCTGGCGCTCTGCCGTCCCGATCGTCGCAAGAATATCCAAGCTCTGATTCGGGCTTATGGGAAGTCCAAAGAACTTCAGGCCATCGCCAATCTTGCCATTCTCGCCGGAATTCGCGACGACATCGAGACCATGGCGGACAATGAAAGGGAGGTCCTCACCGACATGCTCCTGTTAATGGACCGCTTTGACCTTTATGGAAAGATGGCAATCCCCAAACAGCACGACTCTGAGTTCGAGGTTCCGGAGTTGTACCGCCTCGCCGCCTCGGGGCGCGGGATCTTCGCCAACACAGCATTCATCGAACTGTTCGGTCTGACCTTCATTGAGTCTTCGGCAACGGGGTTGCCCTTCGTGGGAACGGAGAACGGTGGACCGCAGGACATTATCGAGAACTGCAAGAGCGGAATTATCGTCGACGTCAATGACGAGAAAGCGTTGACGGACTCCATGCTCACCCTGCTCACCGACGAAGAGAAATGGGACGAGGCGTCTTCCAATGGAGTCAATCTCGTCCGTCAGCATTACGCTTGGGAAACGCACTGCGAGAACTTTCTCTCCTGCATTAAGGAAGTCGTTGCGGATCCGGTGAAGACTCCCTCGGCCTCGGGACGGATCGCTCCGGGCACGCGGCTGGGTTCCCTGGATGCGATGCTCATCACAGATATCGACAACACCTTGCTAGGTGATGACCAGGCCCTGCGAACGCTTCTTCAGTTACTCCACGATGAGAAACTGCGGTTCGGATTCGGCGTCGCCTCAGGCCGAGCTTTGGAATTGATTGAGGAAGTCCTTGTCGACTACGAGATCAACGAGATCGATGTCGTGATCGGCTCCGTGGGATCGGAAATCTACTACGGTCGAGAATACGTCGCCGACCGGGGCTGGGCGGGCCGTCTGAAACACAAATGGTACCCCGACCGCATCCGTGAATCTCTTTGCGAACTGGAGTTCCTCAGTCTGCAAACCGGTCCCACCACCCAACGAGAATTCAAAATCAGCTATGATTTGGATGACACGGTGGACCCCGACGAGGCTTTGGAGCAAATTCACGAGGTCCTGGATCAGACTCGCTCCGCGTATTCCTTGATCTTCTCACACGGCACTTACGTCGACATCCTGCCGCATCGTGCGTCGAAGGGGAAAGCGATTCGCTACCTCTCACAGAAGTGGAACATGCCTCTGGAACGAATCGCCACCGCAGGGGACTCGGGAAATGATTTCGACATGTTGACGGGACAAACCGCCGGCATCGTCGTTGGGAACCACGACGAGGAACTCGTGACACTGAAAGATTCCCCCCACCGAATTTATTTTGCCGATGGCCACTGTGCGCACGGCCTTCTGGAAGGTCTCCAGCACTACGGCTTGTTGAAACCGAGCGTCACCGAACCGGTTTCGTGAATCGGTCTTCGGGACAACCGTGGGTTTCCGAATCGAATTGAGATCCAAACCTCCGGTGCGACGTCCCTTCCCCACTACCTGAGAAACGGAGAACTCGAAGCCGTCACCCACTTTACCGTTGAGCCCCACTTCCAGACGGGGGTGCGGCAGATGGTGCCTTATTCAGTTGCTTGATCCGGCGGGCCAAAGTCGACTGGGCCGTCTGAAAATCGGCGAAAGTCTCCGCCGAAGGCCTAGCGACATAACTGCGGGCCGCCGCGCATTCGAGTTGCAGTAACATGGAGAGACTCGCCAATTCAGAAATCGGCCCATCCTCTTCTTCCCGAGATTGAAACTCGGCCACGAGGCGACTGCAATGGGTGTTCAGTCCGTCAAGCTTTCCGAGAACCTGAGGTCGGGCCGCGGCGGATTGGCCCTGTTCGACAAGCGCTCCCAAATAG
>JAGQQQ010000468.1 GCA_020426125.1 Planctomycetaceae bacterium | reverse complement strand
GTTCCCCCCCCCCCCCCGGGACCATCAGCAAATTTCGAACTTGTCTCATGGCTCCGACTCAAAACGGAGCCCCCCTCGTTTTTCCGCGGAGAGGGGTTGCGTTTGGGAACCGGGGATTGAGTCGATCGCAACATCGCCCAGTGCATTTCTGGCTTCACACGACTTCGTCGTGTGATCATGAACCAGAGTGAACACAAGCCGCGAGTGGCCGTTGTGCATGGATTGAACAGTCCGAATTTAGCGGAGGTTTTCGTCCGCAAACTTCGCAATGACCGCCCCAACGGCCTTCAAAACGCCCTGCTGAGCATTTCCGCCCCCAGAGAGTTTCCCGGGTTCTGTTCGGTGAAGCTCGATCTCAAAGCGATCATCGAGGCCTTCCATCGCATCAATGGCTGCTTGCTCCCACTCGAAATCGGCGAGGGCATCAACGCGGCGACGGCGGTTCTCGTTCCCTTCTCCCGTTCCCCGAAAGGTGCGGCGGGACTGGAAAATTTGGATCAGTTCCAGGTCGGACTCATTCGTGAAGTCGAAGACGTTTTTCAACACGGGTTGAGCGTGCATGTTCAAACTCAGCATCACGTTGTCCGGCTCGACCACTTTCGCGGCGGAGACCGTCTCGATGTTTTCTTTCAGCGCTTTGAGTGCACCATCTCCCAGACCGAGCCAGAAGGCCTCGTCAGAAACGGCCACATACGCGGCTTTCGAGTCGCCATAAAAGTCGGTCAACGATTTGGGAACATCGTCCCCCAGCGACAGTTTGTGAACGGTGAGGTCGCCGGCCTTGTCAACGTCTTTCTCTAAGCTCCAGCCGTCTTGGGCCGCGGGGAGTTTTTCCAGGATTTGCGCGATTTTGTCTTTGCCGGAGCAGACAATGCCCATCGTCAGCGTGTGAGCGTTTCCTTCCCCGGTGACGTCCATGAAGCCGTCGATCTTACCGAGCTTGATGCTCTCCGACAGGACGTCGAGTAACAGCGTCGTCACCTCCTGACGAGCGGACTTCTCGGTCGCGGAGGCCTTCTTCAGGCCGTCGATCCGTTCTTTCGCCACGGGTCGGGCCATCTCGTAAATCTCCAGGTACGCGGCTTGGTGGCCCTCATCGATCGGGATGTTCCCACGAAGCGAGAGCACAGGATCTTCCGGCGACGCAATCGCTCCGAAGTATCGGGGCTCACCAATCCGTTCAAGAGCCGTATGCAGGCTGGTTTCTGGCAAGGCGTGAAACGTAAACGAACTTGGGGCCGTGTGTTCTTTCTGGTTGACCTTCAGACCGAGTTTGATGAACTGAGATTCGACCAGCCACTGTTCAAGGATGGTCAACGTATGCTCACGCATCCGCTTGCGGAGTTCATACTCCTCCCGGGATTCGTCTGGTGTCTTTTGGAAATCCTTGAGAGCATTCTCACGGACGGCTTTCATCGAGTCCTGACGCTGTTTGATGCCGTTCGCGTCATTCTCCAACTTCAGAAAGGCCAGCCAGCCTTCTTTTTCCAGAGCCTCATGTTGCTTCTGAGGGTGGACCATCTCTTTCGAAATGAATTCCTTTTGCGGAAAGATCCCTGCGTAAGGCACCGGTTCCGGCAGATTGCGAAGCCACCCTTGGTAGACGTTGCCTGTGAGCTTGTAAAGGTTTCGGTCACTCCGCTGGAGTTGCGGATTAATTCCAATCGGTTCCAGATTGTCTTCGAAGAAAGCATCCAAGCTTTCCAAGGGAACCCCGATATACAACTGACGACCGTGTTCTGGGTCAAAGATCGAATCGAACCGCACCACGCGGTCCCAAGCCAGACCGAACGCGAAAACTTCGATGTTCAAGTAAATATTGTCCTCGTAGGACTCTTTCTTGCCAGCGAGGGTCGAGACCACGTACTCCAAATCGCTGAGGACCTGATCTGTACTTTTCAGGCCGACCATCAACTGGGTCGCTTCGTCGGGCGTCTGCGCCGGCGCGATCGTCGACGAAATCACAAGGACTAAGGCGAAAACACTCGAACGGCAAATGGTGTCGGGCAGCGAGGGCACTGCGGACTCCTTTATCAAAAGTCTGTCTCCAGGAGGGACCAGAACTCCGTTTCCTGGCGATTTGTTGGGTTTGGGGGGGACAATCTGTTCTGCGAGAATAGGGGATGCCCATCAATCGAACAAGATCGACTTGTCCGAGATTGTGCATGAAACGATTCCTGGTAAAGGCTTTCCGACAAGAATGTTCGAATCAAAGTGTATTCAATTGTTCACTTTTCTGCGACTCGTGGGGATCTGAACTCGGCCCCGTCCTTTTTTCAGCGGTCCCGTCCGATATGATCATGGCTTCGCTTAAGTCCCCTTTTCGGAGTTTCGACATGGCTGGATGGTCCTCGCCCCTTGCACTTGGCTTGGCCACAATCATTTGTTTCCAAGCTCTCGCGGACGATCGGCCGAATTTCGTCTTCATCTATACGGACGACCAAGCCCCGACCGCAGTCGGTTTTGCAGGGAACGAGGAGCTGAAAACCCCCCATATTGATCGCATCGCCGCCGAGGGGGCGACTCTTCGGAATTCTTTCACGGTGACACCCGTTTGCAGTCCGAGTCGAGCGGAGATGATGACGAGCCGCTATGGAAGCGAACTTGGCATACTCGACTGGATCAATCCTCGCAGTGAAACTGAACTGGGATTGAACCCCAATACCGTCACTTGGGTCGAGTTGCTCAAAGACGCCGACTACGCGACCTGCCTGTCCGGGAAATGGCACTTGGGAACGGCCGATCGCTACCATCCGACACTGACCGGTTACGATGAGTTCATGGGGATTCGAGATGGCGGTTGCCCGCCGAAGGATCCGGTACTCGAAATCAATGGCCACCCCACTAAAACCTCGGGATTCACTGTGGATCTGGTGACGGACCACGCTTTGAAGTTCATTCGTGAGCATCACAAGCAGTCGTTCCTCGCGTCCGTCCATTACCGCGAACCGCACGCCGCGTGGTTGCCGACGCGCGTCGAGGATTGGGAGCCCTACCGCGAACTGGATCCGACGTTGCCAACGCCAGTCCATCCCGATCTGGATGTCGAGCGGGTCAAACGAATGACGCGGGAATACTACGCAAGTATCGCCAGCGTTGACCGAAACGTCGGGCGAATCCTGGACCTGCTCGAGGAACTCGGCGTGGCGGAGAATACCGTCGTCATCTACACCAGTGACCACGGCTACCATACGGGCCACCATGCCTTGTGGTTCAAAGGGAATGCTCATTGGATGACCAAACCGCTACCGGAAAAGCGTTGGGAGAAGATCGATCGACTTCGCCGCCCGAATTTGTTTGATCAAGCTTTGCGCGTTCCAACCGCGATCCGTTGGCCGAAGAAGATCAAAGCTGGGACGGAAGTGATCGCCGTCACCTCGAATCTGGACTGGTATCCGACGATCCTCGCTATGGCCGGAATCGAAGTTCCCGAAGAACTCACGCTCAGGGGCCGGAATTTCCTCCCCTGGCTGACTGGGGAGTCCGTCGAGGATTGGCCCGAGGAACTTTACGCGGAGTACAGCATGCGGCATGGCGCCACCGTCGACATGCGCTGCTGGCGAACCCCCAAATGGAAGTACATGATCGACTTCGCACATGACGGCCGAGAAGAGATCTACGATCTGGTCAATGATCCCAAGGAACTGAACAATCTCGCGGCGTCGGGCGATTCCCAAGCCGCTCAAATTCGGAAGTCGTTCAAGGAAAAAATCCTGGCGAAGATTCGCGAGATCGGAGATCCGCTGGTGATTGATCTCCCATGACGGTCATCATTTCGCCGCGCGACTGGATGGTCATCAAGTTGGGAGGAAGCCTGCTCGATCTGCCGGACGTGCATGACCGGTTAGACCGAGTGATCAAGCAGGAAAAGATCAACGCCCCTCTGATTGTGGTGGGAGGAGGGGGGCTGGTCGATGAGATTCGACGATTGGATGAGATCCATGACTGGCCGGAGTCCCTATCTCACGAACTGGCGTTGCGAGCGATGTCGGTCACGGCTCACCTGTTCGCCGACTCCGATTCTCGATTTCAGCTCGTTCATTCGATTGCAACAGCAAATCGGTCTCTGGGCCGGCGCCGATATCCCGTTTTGGACTGTTCGGGAGCGAAATGGCTCTCCACCCTTCCCTGTTCGTGGGACATCACCAGCGACTCGATCGCTGCCTATGTCACCCGCAAAATTGCCGCGAGCCGCTTGTTGTTAATGAAGTCGACCGAGCTAATGAACGGTTCCGTCTCGTTGATTCAGGCCGCAAGCTGTGGACTTGTCGATCCATTTTTTCCAGCGATCGCAAGCGAGCTTCCGCGAATCGACTGGTGCAATCTCCGCAGAGATTCTCCGCACTCCATCCAATGGAAATGATCCAAACTCCCGACGAGCGTGGGGCAGATCCCTTCGACATGGCGATTCGTGAGGACACTACAACACGGTTGCGATGAGTGCATACCCTGCCGCAGCGGAGGCGGCGAGGCCGAGAGACACGAGAACGCCGTCTCGCACTGTGATTCCCGCCGCGAGTAACGTATTGGCCAGCGAGGGAAGAAAGACACCAAATGGAACCAGCGCGAGCGGGAAATAGGTGATGGACAGCCCCATCATCACGACCGCCAAAACGTAGTGCATCGGTCCGGTCGTCAACACGGTCAGCCGCGGACCGATGAATCGATCGGCCCATTTGACCCAGCCCCGAGACCGGTCGATCGACCCGTCCAGCTTTTTCTTAGCAAAGGAAACCTGTTCCAGTCGCTTGGGAACCCAGGGGTGGTCCGAACGAAACAGCATTTGCCCAGCGATCACGAAGATCAGCGTTCCGGTCACGATCGACATCCCGGGAATTCCTCCGAGGGGAGACAGGGAAATCAGTGCGGGGATAAGCAATAAGGGCCCAAAACCGCGATTGCTCACAGCATCCAGAACTTCCCCAACAGTGACTGTGTCCCCGTTCGCCGCCTCCTCCATGGAGTCGACGACTTCCATGACCCCCTCGCAGTCGCTATCAGTGTACTCTTCCGATTCACATTCGGAATCTCGGGACGTGTCGTCGCTCAGAGAGGCGTCATCGCCGGCGAGACCATCTTCTTGTTGGCCGTCTGCTTGATTGTGCACAGTCTTCGTCGTGTCCGTCATCGTGGGGCATCCGTTTTGAGAATGGGCCGGATGGACACGGAAGACGTAGGCTATTTTTTGCGGAACGACTGTTTGTCGAGATCACTGTCCGTCGACAACGACGAACTCCGCTTTCGAACCTTCACTCCGAAGGACCTCCAGTTGAATGGAGTCTTCCGTTCGTTGGTCTGTGTCGATCCTTAACACGATGTTATGCATGCCCGGTGAGAGTTGCACGGTTCTTTTTTCGGCTCCTTCCAATTGTTGGTCATCCAGCCAGACCGTGGTCCCCTCCACGGAGTTGAGTTGAATCACCGCGTCTCCCGCAGCAGAAACATTGAGTTGGCCCCGAATGTACAACACCGGGAATCCGGTCTCTTCCACCAAAGGAGCCAGCGGAAGGTGGCCGTTCACCTGGGAGTAGGCCGCGATCCACGAATCGGAACGAAAAACCAAATCCTCATAGGTCGAGAGGCTGGGGACTTCCTGGATCAATGTTTCAGGGACATTTTTGAGGACCCGCCACCGCTGCATTCGCTGCGTGGACCGAACGGCATATTCCCCCGGCTTACCAAGCATCGAGAGGAACTTGATCAGGTCATACATCTCCGCCTGAGTCATGAACTTCACGAGTCCTTTTGGCATCAGCGACTTGCCTTCCACCTCATCGTCGATGTCGTCGATCGGGATGGAGATCAGTTCTCCCTTGGCATCTTTCAGAACAAGGGAATCTGCTGTCCGGTCGGCGACGATCCCCTGATGGATCCGCCCTTCGACGGTGAGGATCAGTTTGGTCACATAGGCTTCCTTAATCGCCTGATCCGGATCGAGTACAGACCCGACCAGATACTCAACGGGAGAACTCGCTCCGATCGCACTCAGGTCGGGGCCAATCTGGCCGCCCCCTTTGTTCACAGCATGGCACTTCATGCAGCTAAGGTCATTGCGACGGAAGACCTGCTCTCCGCGAGTCGGGTCTCCCTGCGTTATCGCGGTTTGACCGATGGCGGCAATCTCCTCTTTCGTGGGAGGAGCGGGGTCTTCACCGATCCCAGCGATTTTGGACAAGACTTTCGAGAGTGGGGGGTCCGTGCGACCGACGGAGAACATTTCGCGGAGCAGTTTCTTGGCCATGTCCGCCGATGGGGGGTGACCCTCCAGTTGTTTGGCCAGCACGTCCGAGCCGGTTTGGACGTTGAGGAATGCCGTCAGAATTGGTTCTGGGTCCGCTTGGGCATCCGCATTCATCAAGACGTCTGCTGCCGCCTCCGCTGCTGCCGAGACATCAATTGTTGTGAGAGAAGAGACCGCCAGAGACTTGGCCGCAAAAGGTTGGTCCGGACCCAACATCTCGATCAGCAAAGCTTTCGTCGCTTGGGGATCAATCCGCCCAAGTGCTTCAACCGCCACTTTCCGAATGTTTTCAGGCGTGACTTCGGCGGTCACAATCTCTCGGAGAGCGTCAGTCGCCGAAGCGACTTCCCATTCCCCTGCCAACTTGAGCGACGCGAGTTGAAGCGGGGCATCACCGCTGGTGAGCAAACTGTTCAGAGAACTCAGATCGCCGGTGGGAATCACCTTTCTCGTGCTGGCCGCTTCGCGGAGTGCAGTCAACGTTTCCAGGCGAAGATCATCCGGCCAATGGTCTTCCCGCACGGCTTCCGAGAGCAGATACGCGAGGTCGTCACCGTTTCCTCGACTGGCGATCAATTTGACAATTGTCGACAACCGGCTCTCGGGAACCTTGCCGCTCTGGAGCAGACGCATCATGGATGCCGCTGGACTCGGGGAGTCCGCGGCGTCTCCATTCGACACGAGGCTCAAAAGTACCAGGGAGCAGATCAGCGATACAAAGGCCTTCATAACAAGCCAACTTTCGAACGATCACGTGAGGTTCTCGGCAAGCGGGAGACGTTAGTCCCCTGCTAAGGCGACGATCAACTTGAATCTCATCGCAACTTTCCCGCTCATCACAAAATCCGGGTGCGACTTTCAATTTACCCCACGCTCCAATCGATGTCACGCTTTCGGAGAACACAAAGAAACGGCACAAAAACGGCTTTTATCATTCTGAGGAGCCGTGTGCTTGCCGTGTCTCTTCGTTCGAGAATAAAATTCGCGAGATGTGTTTGTCACGTAGTCCGTGTCGAGCACATGTCGAATCCTCCGCCTTGCACGCCTCCTTTTCCCCCCTGGAGTTTTTCCGCATGCGAACCTTCGCTGCGATTGTTGTCGCGCTGACATTTCCCACGTTCTGTGCGGGGGATGAGTTTCCGGACTTTTCCAAGTTGGGGCAGCGTTTCGTTGAAAGGCACTGTCTGCGGTGCCACAACACCGAAACACAGGAAGGTGAACTCACACTGGCGGATGCCCGGGACTCGCAGGCGGTGGTCCGTAGTCGAAAGGTCTTTGAAACCGCCCTGAAACGGATTCTCGCGGGGGAAATGCCACCCGAGGACGAGCCTCGCCCGACGCCTGATGAGATTCGAGAGTTTACTGCCCACGTCAAAGCGATCTGGGACTATGCCGACCGACATGCGGAGCCAGACCCTGGACGAGTGACGATGCGGCGGCTCAACAAGACGGAGTATCGCAATACGATCCGCGACCTGATCGGGGTCGACTTCGATCCGACCGTCGACTTTCCTTCCGATGACGTCGGACACGGCTTCGACAACATTGGGGACGTGCTCACGTTGCCGCCCGTGTTGATGGAGCGTTACCTCGCCGCTGCTGAAAGCATCGTCGAGCGAGCGATCGTGGTGAATCCTCCTGACCCGGTGAAACGCCATCTGGCAGCACGCTATACTGAACCCGCCTCGGCGGACGTGGAGGCGAAAGTCCTCGAAAACGGCTGGCGACGGATGTCCAGCGACGGAGCCGAAGCCATTGAAACCGGCCCGGTTCATACCCGCTATGAATGGCAGGACGGAGAATACATCTTCCGCACTAAAGTTTACGCCAAAAGCGAAGGGTCGGTCCCCATCGCCATCGTTCTCTCAGGCCGACGCCTAGAAGACCTCAGTCCCGAGGAGGAGATCAATGGTCTCGTGGCGATCCCCTACGGTCGAGGAAAGATCCTCAAACGGTTCGACGTGACAGCCCATTCCCCGGAAGACGCCCAACTCATCGAGGTGAAGGTTCCCGATCTCAGTGGCCGCAGCCGACTGATGGTCGCCCTCGCCAAACCCAAGGACGGTGCCCCCGCAACTTCGGTGTTGGTGGAGCATTTGGCACTCGAAGGACCGCTTGACTCGCGTCCCGCGAGCCAACGGGAACTGCTCAAAGCGAACCCCGACGCTTCGCAAGCGGAGCAAACTCGCGAAGTGTTGACACGATTTCTCAAACGGGCCTATCGCCGTCCCGCGACGCCGGAAGAAGTCGAACGGCTCGCCGGACTTGTCGATGCGACCGTGGCCGATGGCAGCAGTTGGGAAGCCGGGATGCAACTGGCGGTGCAAGCGGTGCTCTGTTCCCCCAAATTTCTCTTCCGCGTGGAACTGGACGACAGGCCGACGAGTCCCCAGCCGCGGCCGTTGGATGAGTATCAGCTTGCTTCGAGACTCTCCTACTTCCTGTGGAGTTCGATGCCAGACGACGAACTGCTGACGCTCGCCGACCAAGGCCAACTCGCAGAGAACCTCGACACACAGGTGAAGCGGATGCTCGCCGATCCCAAGTCTCGGGCGCTCGTCGACAACTTCGCGATCCAGTGGTTACAGATCGGCCGGATCAATCAACTTGCTCCGGACCGCGAAATGTTTCCGGCCTTCGATGACGACCTGCGTACGTCCATGCTCCAAGAGACGGTACTCTTTTTTGATTCCATCATTCGTGAAGACCGCAGTATTCTGGACCTGATTGACGCGGACTACACATTTCTCAATGGCCCGTTGGCCCGCCTCTACGGCATCGCCGACACCAACGGCAATCCAGCGGGACAGGAGGCCAAACAGCCGGGCGGAGAAGTGCTCCGGGACGAGGAGTTCAAACGGGTCTCGCTCCAGGATCGGACGCGCGGGGGATTGCTGACCCAAGCGAGTGTGCTGACCGTGACCTCGAATCCCAATCGAACCTCTCCCGTCAAACGGGGCCGCTGGGTACTTGAACAAATCCTCGGCGAACCGCCGCCGCCGCCCCCACCAAACGTGCCCGAATTGTCCGAGGAGAAGGAAGCCACCTCCGCTGCTTCGCTACGTGAGCGGCTGGAAATCCACCGCCAGAATCCGAGTTGTGCGAACTGCCACGAGAAAATGGATCCGATCGGTTTCGCTCTGGAGAACTACAATGCGATTGGCGGTTTCCGGACCAAAGATGGCGAGTTCCCGATCGATTCCTCGGGAGAGTTTGCCGATGGAACCAAGTTTTCCGGCCCGGGGGATCTCAAATCGATTGTGCGGGACAAACGGGAAGAATTCACTCGCTGTCTGACGGAAAAGATGTTGATCTACGCGCTCGGTCGGGGAGTCGAGTATTATGACAGGCCGACGGTCGAACAGATTGTCCAATCCCTGGCCGAGAACGAGTACCGGTTTTCGGTCCTGGTTCAGGAAATCGCGAAGAGCGACCCGTTCCGATACCGACGGGGCACCGAACCGATGCCAGAACAAGGCGATCCCGAAGGCGAGTCGTCCGAAAACTGATCGACGAGATCTCCCGTTTAAGTGATTCGAATTTCGTGCTTGTTTCGGATTTCGAGATTCGATTTTCGGATTTGATCTCCCATCACCCCTGATCTCCTCTCCGTAAAGAAGGGTTTCCAATGAGCCGAACCATGAAACTTTCGCGTCGAACCCTGTTGCGGGGAATGGGCGTGACGATGTCGCTCCCTTGGTTGGAAGCCATGGGACCGCTGGCCGCCTGGGCGGAGTCTCCGACCATCGACAAGGCGATCCCCAATCGGATGGCCTTTCTCTACGTCCCCAACGGCGTCAACATGGCGGAGTGGAAACCCAAGACCGAAGGGGCCGACTTCGAACTGCCCTCGATCTTACAGCCGCTTGAGTCGGTTCGCAGCAAGATCAGCGTCCTCTCGGGACTGACAGCGGACAAGGCTCGTCCCAATGGGGACGGCCCCGGAGACCATGCCCGAGCACTCGCGGCGTTTCTCACAGGCGCCCAGCCGCGCAAGACCGATGGCACGAACATTCGCGCCGGGGTCTCCGTCGATCAGGTCGCCGCCGCACGAATTGGTGAGCGGACCCGGTTGCCATCTCTCGAAATCGGCACCGAGGGGGGAGCCATGGCTGGCAACTGCGACTCCGGCTACAGCTGCGTTTACTCGTCGACCATGTCCTGGCGCTCCGCCACGCAGCCGCTGCCGAAAGAGGTAAATCCCAAACTCGTCTTCGAACGCCTGTTCGCGTCCGCCCCCGATGCGAATCGTGCCAAGCGACTCGCACTGCGAAAGAGTGTGTTGGACTTCGTCCGGGAAGACTCCAAAGACCTCGCTGGCCGCTTGGGCTCGAATGATGTCCGCAAGCTGGACGAATACTTCTCGGCGGTGCGTGATATCGAGCAACGAATCGAACGGGCGGAGACCCTCCCGCCGATCGAGGCCCCCGAGTATGACCTGCCGGAAGGGATCCCCGCCGATTACGAACAGCACATGCGGATCATGGCCGACCTCGTCGCCCTTGCCTTCCAAGCGGACGTCACGCGAGTCGTCACGTTCGTGCTGGCGATCGAGGGAAGCAACAAGCCGTATCCCTTTATCGAAGTGCCCGATGGCCACCATGACCTCTCGCACCACGGCAATGACGCCGAAAAGCTGGAGAAGATCCGGAAGATCAACGTCTTCCATATGAGGCAGTTTGCTTACCTGCTGGAGAAACTCGATTCCATCCAGGAAGGCGAAGGCACTCTGCTTGACCATTCGATGCTGGCCTACGGCTCCGGCAACTCCGACGGCAACGCCCACAACCACAACGACCTCCCGATCGTCCTCGCAGGGGGTGGCTGCGGCACCATCACCCCCGGACGGCATATCCAGTACGCGGACGAGACCCCGCTGAATAATCTCTGGCTCTCGATGCTCAACCGCATGGACGTCGACCTCGCCCAACTCGGCGACAGCACCGGCTCGCTTCCCGGCTTGCAGACGTGAGTGCAATGCGGACGGGGGTCGGACTTGTCGGTGCCACGGCTCTGCGAGCCGTGCGATGGGTGGCGGGGGCGCTCCGCGATAGCGGAAGCCCCCGGCGAAGTGAGGTAGCGACTGTCTTGAAAATCAAGTGGAAACGGTGGGATTCTGCCAGGTTTTACCTTCCCGGATCATGACGTTGAGGATGGTGATGAGTTTTCTCATGGCGGCGATCAGCGCCACGAGTGTGGGTTTGCCATTTGCCACCAGACGTTCATGGAAGCGTTTGATGGCGGGGTTATGTTTGAGCGCGACGACCGTAGGCATATAGAGTGCATTCCGGATCTCGACGCGACCGCCGCCGGTCGTGCGTTTGCCTCGCAGTGTTCCGCTGTCGCGGTTGGTGGGGGCGACGCCGACGAGGCGGGCGATCTGTTGGCGGTTGAGTGTTCCAAGTTCGGGGAGTTCGGGGAGTTCGG
>JAGQQQ010000467.1 GCA_020426125.1 Planctomycetaceae bacterium | reverse complement strand
ACGCGGAGACGATTGTTTCCGTCGTCAAACGAGCGCTGGAGATTCCCGACTCCGAACTTCCCAGAAAACAGTCAGGGCCGCAGCACCCCGCTCAGGATGAGGTCCTGTCGCGCATTCTCGGATTGGTGCTCGCGAACCGATGCCAGGAACTGGGGCTCTCCATGAGCCTCGTCGCGACGACCGCCGACCTCAAGGACTTCGTCCGCTGGCATGTCTTCACCGATCGATCGGAAGAACGTCCCAAGTTAATGGAAGGCTGGCGCTCCCAGGTCTGTGGCCAACTCCTGAGCGACGTGCTCAACGGCAAGATGACCCTGCGAGTCAAAAATCCCAAGTCAGAATATCCGTTGTCATTCGAACGAGACGAATGACGCGATCACCAACCGGGAAGGTTCGACTCGATGAACTCCCTGGCGTTTTGACTTACGGGGTTCTCCCCGTGTATTCTCGCGTCAGCTTACAGGACTTCGTCATGTCGCGACTGACAAAATAGGTTGGCACGATCCACATGTTCTGCCCAAGCGGAACGGTGACGGTCACCTCAACGTCCGGAGTCGTGTCGTCAATGATCGGGGGATCGACGTTGACACTGGCTCCGGAAACGCCGATCGCATTGAGGACCGCGAGAGCGGCGGTTTCCGATCGGGCTGCGGTCCCGCCAGGGATGATGGCGGCGCGAGCCCCTTCATAGGCGGCGTTGTCCATCGTGTTGCGGATCATGTTGACCCGCGCAAACTCAACGAGCGCGAAGGCCAACAGCAACGCCACCGGCATGGTCAGCGCAAACTCGACCGTGACCACGCCCCGGCGGCGGTCGACATCTTGCGAACGACGGGGGGAACGTCGTAATTGCATGGGACTTTCTCCGTGAAGAACGTTATTCCGTAAGAGCGACGGGAAGCGTCATTGCCAAATCCTGAAACACCGCTTCCAGTTCCGCTTGATTGGAAGCCTGCAATGCTCGGCCTCCGGTGATGTCGGCAATCTGCTGGAGAACCCCTGTTCCATTGGACAGGAAGCCGACCGTGTGGATCGTGATTCCTTCGGCCGCGGCATCTTGGGCACATTCGATCGGATCCCGGCCGACGTTCCATTCGCCGTCGGTCAGAAGAATGATGATCTTCTTCGCGAGAGGTCGGATCCCGGCGCCGTTTAGAATCGAGCGGGCATCATCGAGGCCAGCCCCCATGTTGGTGCCGCCGTGCATTGTCCGGTCCCCTCGATTTTTGATGATTGCATTGATATTCGGGAAACTCTGGGTCAGAAGCAGTTCCGTCGTCACCGAGGGAAAAATCTCTCCAGTCAACGAGTATTCCAGGGAGCCCGGGCCGATGTACGATCCCCAGGTCACAAGACTGACTCTCGGCGGACGGGCGGATCGTTCCACCGTCGTCAGATAAACGTTCATCGCCGATTTGAGTGCCGCCCAACGACTTCCTGAGGGATGCGGCTTCCACAGGAGATGATCGATCCAGTTGCCATTATTCCAAGGGTACTGCCAAGCCACCCCAGTCATGTCGAAGGCCATCGAATGGGAGCGATCAACCGCTATGACAATCTCCTGATCGAACTGAGAAGCGACCGCCACATCCCGCGGAGTGAATGTGGAGGCACCAAAGACAGGAGCGAATAACAGATTGACCGGACCGGACGGCGTCGCATCGGATTTCTCCGCGGTCACTCGAACCGACGAATAGGGAGTGACGCCGGGCAGGAATGTCCAACGTCCATCGGCCTGGAGAACCGCTTGGCCGAACTCAAAGTCTTGCTGACGCAACGTGAGGGGGGCTCCCGCGACAGTATTCAACGACGCAATGCGAATTCCTTCGGCAATCGCTTGAGCATCATTCCCGTTGCTTCTGGCCAATGCACTGGCGGCGGCCTTTGCGGCGGCATCGTTCGCGGCGCGCAGTTCGGTCCGGGCGAGTTGCATGTAGGCGGTGTCCACCGAAAACACGACCATCGCCAACATGATGGTTAACAGTCCCAGGATGAAAATGATCATGGCCCCCTGCCGCGAGTGCCATACCCGATTGAGGTGACGTTTGCGTTTCATGGTGACCGATCCTTGCTAAAGCAGACGGTTCAGAGCCGTCTCATTGTGACTGTCGAGCGAATCACGGAATTCGTGAAATACCACGAGGGCCCAAGAGAATTGGCGTCAATCGGGGCAGTAACGGTGACCGTCACCGTCGTTCCCGGCGATGTTGTCGCCGTCACTTGGGGGGAGATCGTAACCGCGTAGCCGGCGATGTTTCTGGCGTCCAGGACTTCCTGGGCACGAGCCTCCGCAGCTGCTGCCGCCATTCCCGATTGCGTGGCCACTTGGGCCGCCTCATACGCTGCAATCGATAGGCCTTGTCGCAGGAAAAGGGCATTCGATGCCTCCATCGAGCCGAAGACCAGCATGATCATCAAGGGGAGGCACAACGCGAATTCGACGGTCGCGCCGCCAAGGCGCTCCCGTTTGAAATCATGTTGGCGTTTCCGAAGGAGCATGGCATCCCAGCATCTGTGGTGATTCGATGCAGGAAGCCTAGTACGGAATTCGCCGTTGGCGGAGAAAGTCAAAAAGAAAGACCGTCAAATGGCCTCTGGAACAGGCAAACATAGTCCCATTGTGACGGTTATCCGGAGGATGTGACGTTGCTCGTTCTGAACGCCATCCAGAACGAACGAAAACTCGTTCAATCCTGTTCCGGTCGGGACCAATTGCCCCAGTGCCCTGACTCATCTTTGCCTCGGACCCAGACCCCTTTTTGATGCCAGTCCATCCCGGCGCGGACATCGGCGGCGGCATAACGCAACGTCAGCCCACACCGACGGCGGTCACTCTCATTCGCCTCAGAGCCATGGAGCAACAAGTCTGAGTGGATCGAAATCTGCCCGGCCTTCAAGCAGTCATCGACGATGGTGCCATATTGCTCCGGGTTCTCGACGGTCTGATTGAGGACATTGTGTTCATCCGGGTTGCTGGGACGGTACGTCAGATGACCAGAGTGATGGGATCCGCGAATAAAACGCATGCAGGCGTTTTCTCGATCCGCATCGTCAATCGCCAGCCACACGGTCACCGCCTTTGTCGGGGTCAACGGCCAATAGCTCGCATCTTGATGCCACGCGACGGCTTGGCCATCGTGCGGCATCTTACAGAAGAAGTGCGAGCCCCAACCAATGACGTTTTCCCCTAAAAGGTCACTGACGTAAGCCACGATCCGCGGGTCGGTGAGGATGTCGTAGACCCGGCCATGCCGCAGATGAGCGGAACTGATCGAATAACTGTTCCCCCCGGACGCAATCACCTTCTCCAGCAGGTTATCAAAGTAGGCACGGATCTCGTTAATCTCCGTTTCGCTGAACACGGAGAGTGGAGCGACATACCCGTCTTGATTGAATGACGCGACCTGCTCCGACGACAACGCTTCCGGAGAGTCGTTGACGGTCGGATGAAACCGCAAATCCCGGGCAAACTTCTCGAGATCAGATTGATCGGGAACAGCTTTGAACGTAGGAGTGGAGTCGGCCATGGTGATCACAGGGGTGTCAGGAACAAGAGATGACCATCCGAGTTTATCCAAATGGCATGGTCCGGGATACCGACGCGATCTGATCTTCTCTTCCAGCGGCGGTGTGTCTCTGGAAGTTGGGGCACGTTTCGATCAGATTGTCACAGGGGAGAATGGAGTCCTGATGGAGGAATTGATCGCGGATTGACGCGGAGCTGGCCGATGGAAATGGATCTGCCCCGCTCGAATCCCAGCGTCTTGATCCCTTGCTTACGAAATCCTCGGGGAGATCTGTCATCCGTAGCTGGGATCCCGTTTTTGATCACCGGTCACGCGATCCGCGGATATCCGCCGAATCCGCGTCATCCGCGTGCCATGACCAAGGAATGGTGGCTCGGCTCTGCGGAAAATCGGAGAGGCACACACCCTAGGCGATGGGGGAACGTCAGCCCCGTTTGTCTTTCTCCTGCGCTCAATTCACTCCCGAAACCTTCGCTGTGACATGTCATGAAGCGGAAATTTCCCCAATTCGTCTCGAAAGGAAATTTCCAATTCTCGATGTTTTCTGAATTCCGCGCGCCCGAAATTCTTCGCACGGGGCACTAACATGGCAGCATGGCCGTGATCAATCAGACACATCCGAACACCGCCACCTCGTCACAACTCCCAGCGAAGGCAGCGAAGGCGTCTCCCCCAGCGGAAACTACAAAAGAGTCTTCGCTGTCCAACAGACCAGAGTCATTTACTGACGCCGAACTCCTCGCGGAGTTTCTTCGTCAGCGAAATGAAGACACCTTTCGCCGAATCGTGCAGAGGTACGGGACGATGGTCTATGCCGTCTCCCTGCGGATTGTGCGGGATCATCAGATGGCGGAAGACGTGGTCCAGGCCACGTTTCTGGTCCTCGCGAGTCAAGCGCGAAAGATCCGTCGGCGACAATCGCTGTCCTCCTGGTTGCACGGCACCGCCCTGCGAATCGGGAAGAAAGCTCTGCGGCGTCGACACCGCCTGAAAGAAACCCCATTGCCTTTGGAGATTCCCAAGCAATCGGATCCGATTGAAGAGATTGGCCACGCGTTCGAGCAGCAGGTACTGGACGAGGAGCTTCAGCGGCTCCCCAGCCATTACCGGGACGCGATTCTGTTGCACTATTTCGAGGGGCAAACCTATGAACAGACCGCGACGACATTAGGCGTCACGGTCGGCACGATTGAAGGCCGGATCAAACGCGGAAAACGGGAACTCCAGATCCGCCTCGCGCGACGTGGCGTCGGGATCGGAATCGTGTTCACGTTGGTTTCGTCGTCCTGTGAAATCGCCCAGGCCGCGCTGTCCTCGGAGTTGACGACAACCATCGTGCAAAATGGAATCGCGATGACTCAGGGGACTCCCTTCACTCCAACCTGTTCTTCAGAAGCCGCCTGGTTGGCGGGAAAGGAAGCGATGATGTTGACCTCGACGAAATTGGTTCTCGCCGGATGTGCCTTGGCGTTGGCCGTCACCACCGGTTGGGTCGGCCAGTCCCTGTGGGCGGGCGACGGCGATGGATTGGCAAGCCGAGAGGATCCCCATCTGATCGGGACTGAAGTTCAGCAAGCGTCCCCCGAAGGTTTGGTTCAATTCGATTCCGATTCGAACAACCAACAACCCGACCGTTTTTCACGGATTCGAAAAGAACTGAAAAACGCATTCCCTCAAACGAAAACAAACATTGTTCTTCTTGACAACGGACCAACAGATGCCGACATCCATAAAGCGAACGAGACGCTGAACAGGATCGTCACCGTGGAGTTTTCGAACGCCCCATTGAGGGAAGCCCTGCAACACATCTCAAAACAATATCAACTCAACATCGTTCTTGTTGAGGATGACATTCCAGACGTGGCCAACATTGAGATCGACGCGTCGGTTTCCGAGGAGACGCTCGGCACCGCCTTAAAACAGATGCTGCACGAGCACGACCTCGACTTTTACCAAGCCCGCGACGTCCTCGTCGTGACGACAAAAGAGCGGGCGAGAGTGATCAATCAATCGAAGGCGGAATGGTCTCCGGAACTGCAAGCTCTGTCCCCAGAGCAACGACGGAAACTCTCTGAGGGAGCAAGCGCGGCAGACTTGCTCCGGCTGGCAGCGGAAAAACGGGGGGACGTCTCGGTTCGTGTGGGTGAAACGGCAGAAACAAGTAAGATCTACGATGCCTTTTCTCAGAGAACATCGTTTGAATTTCCGGGAAACCCCTTACGTGATGTGATCGACTTTGTTTCCCAACAGCACGCGATCAACATTGTTTTCGACCTTGCCAACACCGACATTGATCCGGAAACCTTAGAAGTCGAACTCGTCCTCTCAGGTGTCTCGTTTCGCAGTGCCATGAATCTTTTGCTTGGGACATATGACCTCGGTTATATCGTCCGAGATGAAGTGCTCGTCATCACCACCAAGGAGAAAGCCGAGAAATTTCTGGAGACAAGGATTTACAATCTCCGCCTCGTCAATCCGGAGAAGGACTGGGACGAAGACGGGGAAACACTCGCGGAGCTAATCACCCAGACCACCGGTCAGTCCGCGTGGGACGGCAAAACTCACACCGCGACCTACTTCGACGGCAACATCGTTGTTCGCCAGACCGAGGCCGTTCATAAGGAAATTTCGGACCTGCTCAAGAGCATGCAGACGAGCCGGGAATGACCCCGCCAGCGGGCGGAAAATCCGAATCTCGAAATCCGAAACAAATACGAAGGTTCAAAATTCAAAAACAATTGGGAATCCTGTGGAGCGTTAAATGGATGACCGATCAAAAAGTGGCTCGATTTGGTCATGAGTGGAGAGCGGGTCGCTGACCGTGGAGAGTTCCCTCAGCTTTTGTTCGAGCAGATGTGAATGAGGAACTTGGGGAGCAGTTTGGAACCGTTGGTTCGTAGAAACATGAAATCGTGACGTCGATCAGAAACCGCAAACGCCTTTCAGGGCCGGAAGCCCGACAGAGCGTCAGCCGGAGCCGGCAGGCTCCGGGTTGGTCACCTCAATTTCACAAGAGGCCCGAAGGGTCGGCAGAACCTTGGTCACGGATTGGTTCTGCCGGCCCTCCAGGCCTGGGGGTTTCCGTGTCGTCCTGACCGTGGACTGCCGTCCACGGCTGAGGTTCTTTCCCCCCTCCGGAGCTGTCCTTGGTCAATGCCCAAGAAACTCTGGACGCTGATTCATGATGGTTAAAGCTTTCCCAATTCGCCGTCATCTCCAGTGAAGCTCCTCAAAAGTGAGTAGCTGTTAGCGGGTCGAGTAGGCAAAAAGGAGCGAACGCTTTTCGCAAACGCGGCACTTCCTATCCCCTATCCACTTTGGGCTTCACTGAAAGCTCTCTCACCTCAATGATGTTAACGCCTCGGTAGGAACGCCGTTGATCTCCAGATCATTCTTTGGGCCATTCGAATTTCGTGCTTGTTTCGAATTTGTTCCTCCGGATTTCAAATTTCCACCATCAAGTCGCGTCTCCTCCTCAAAGAGCATCACTCATGATCGTGGCCGTCGTGATCATGATCATGTTCAATCCGACCAGTGAACGGGGTCCCGTTGATCGTGACGTTCAGTTTGGGGGCTGAAGATTCGGACTCCAGGGCTTGAACGAGGGCGCTGTCCTTGAGTTCGAACCGGGAGGCTTTCCCTTCTCCATCCCCCTCTTGGGGAGCGGCGGTCAGTTGGTACTGCTTCGGTTCGCCATCGACCAAGACATTGATCACAACCTCGGCGGCATCAATGGGGACGGCCGCTTTCGCCGCGCCGTCGAGGATGTAAATCGTCACGGCTTCTTCGGTATGCACCAACTCGGCGTGGTACTCCTCATTCCCCAGTTCGATGAGATCACCATGGTGTGGCCCTTCGCTGGGATGGGCATGCCCTTCCCCTCCGTGGTCATGATCATGGTCGGCGCCCTCGGCAACTGGGGGCGAGTCGGTAACTTGCGGGGATTCCGGGCATCCAAGCATCAGGCCAGCAGCCCACAGACCGACGGTCGGGAACAGATAACGAAAACTCATTGAGCCACTCCATTTGTGATGAATTGGGGAGGACGAATCATGCTGTCACTTCCTGGTCGGCAGGTCTCCCCGTCTTGTCCGGCGTCACGATAACCGGTCGTTGTGAAATGACAACGGGCGTAATCCGCGGCAGGTTCATTTGTCATAATTCCGCCGATCGGGCACCTGAGATTGGCAAACGGAGGTTCTCCAGACCGGTTTTCTCTAGGAGACGATTTGAGGCCGAGTTATTGTCCGGTGTTCCATTGCAGGCAAACTGAAGGATGCTCCGCGATTATGGGCACTCACAATTTCCAATCACTGAGGAATTCCCTCTCGACGGGGAGAGCTACGAGAACAAGCCGTTCAGCTGCGCCCATCTTCGGCTTCGCGTTCTGCCTGGCAGTCGTGCTGCTGGAATACACCTACGCCCAAAATCCGGGGGGAATTCCTCCCGTTTCACGCCCCGAACCGTATTTATTGGAAGAAGAAACTGGCGTTCCGAGCGTCGATGATGTGTTTGGGCACAGTTTCATGTCGGAGATCCCGGCCCAGGAAGAGACCTGGAGTACGCTGGACACCGCCATTCTCTACGACAACAAGGATGAGACGGAAGTCGCACCAACCGTTTACGAGCAGACCAACTGGATTCAGGACGAAATGGCTCCGGTCGACAGCCATCCTCTGATTCCCGAGATGATCTCGACCTATCCACAGGTTCTTCCTCGGGACCGCGTCGACATGATCTTTTCGTCCTTGGAAAACGGCGGGGACTTCTGGGCAACGAGAGTCGAGAAGACATTTTTCGACGGATCCCAGTCGATCGATGTGGGAGTCCCCTACGGATCCCAATTCGGTTACGACTCGATGGTTTTGCAAAACATCCATCTCGGCTACAAGAAGCGACTTCTCTCAAATCAGGAGGCCGCGGTCACGGCCGGATTCGCGGTAGCCCTTCCGACCAACCGTCACGAGCGGATTCCCCTGCCCCGGACTCCCGATTCGTTGGTGATTGATCAGGAACGGATCGGGCTGGTTCCCTCGCTCTCGGGAGCCATGTCACTCGCGGAACGATGGTTTGCACAGGCATCGCTCCAATACATCGCTTACGTCAACGATGACTCGGTTCATTATGCGGATCAGTCGACCGGGACGACGATCCCCTACGGTAAAGTGGAGCCCGGAGACTTCTTCGCCATTGACTCGAACTTAGGTTATTGGTTTTACAGAAATGATTGCTCCGTTCGCGGTTCCGATCTTCCGCTCACGGGAGTGGCGGCCGTTATCCAATTGCAACACCTCGAACAATTGAGAGCCGACTCACTTCGCTTGAACAATGGATTCGAGCTGAATGTCCGTCAGTCGCACACAACAATGGTCGTCGGCCTTCAAGCCGAAGTGGCGTTTGACACGCTGTTGTCGCTGGCATACGCAACGACGTTCGACGATTCCCTGTACGATGACTATCTGACGTTCAATTGGATTTGGCGTTTTGGCTGTAGTTCACAACGAAAGAATCCCCCACGTCGGAATGTCTGGTGACCACGCCACGAACCCGGTCTGACTCAGATCGTCGCGGACTCCTCTTGCACGGTGGACCCAGACACGCCTGTGAGTTACCGTCGTGAAGGCAGTCGTGTCTTCAACTTTGACGGGGATCTACTATGCAGCGCACCGTGTCCAGCATCCTTAGCTTGGCCCTCTTTTTCGCATTGGGGGTCGGCTCCGTATCGGCTCAGGACGATGAGAAGGTTTTTCGAGCGGGAGCGGCGATGAGCAATATCACGCCGCCCTTAGGGGAATTGGTCGTGGGGGGATGGGCTCCCTTTCCGGCGACAAGCATTCACGACGAGTTGCATGCCCGGTGCCTCGTTCTCGATGATGGCCAGACGCAAATCGCCTTCGCCATTTGCGACAACGTTGGCATCCCCCGCGAAGTGTTTGACCTGGCTCGGAAGTACATCGACGAGGAGACCGACCTCCCCAGCGAGAATGTGCTGATGTCGGCCACGCACACCCACTCCGCGACGACAGCGCGAGGCCCGAGCAAGACGGCCGTCGAAACCGATCTGACCTGGTATCAGCAGTTCCTCGCCCGCCGCATTGCCGATGGAATCCGCCGAGCGCTCAACAATCTCGAACCGGCTCGCATCGCGTGGGGGAGTGCGGAAGAGCCGAGCGAGGTGTTTAACCGTCGCTGGCATGTCACCAACCCGGAGTTTCTGAAGAATCCGTTTGGGGGTGTGGATCAGGTGCGAATGAATCCGCCGCGAGGGAATGCGGCGCTCCTCAAGCCGGCGGGGCCGATCGATCCGGAAGTGTCCTTTATCAGCGTGCAGGCAAAAGATGGCCGACAAATCGCTCTGTTAGCCAACTACTCCCTGCACTATGTCGGAGGCGTCGGCAAGGGAGAAGTCAGCGCTGACTACTTCGCCATCTTCGCGAATCGCATTGGCGAATTACTGGATGTTCCAAAAGACAATCCCGGATTCGTGGGGATCATGACCAACGGCACCAGCGGGGACATCAACAACATCAACT
>JAGQQQ010000466.1 GCA_020426125.1 Planctomycetaceae bacterium | reverse complement strand
GACGGTTCGTTCCGTGACTTCATCGTCGACAATATAAACAACGCCCATGCCGCCGATGAAGCGCCGTGTAACGAGATACTGTCCTTGAATCACGTCTCCGACTTCGAACACCAATCACTCTCCAATTCACAGGACAACGCGAAAGAGCCTGGCCACAAACGGCTCTAAAAAAAATCCACAAAGGGAGCCCCCGTTCACAACTCCGCGTTCTGGTGACGCTTCAGGCAGCTTAACGTTTTCTCATCCCTCCAATTCGGCTCGGCGAACGCAACGAAATCCCACATCGTTCGAGGAGTTGTCCCGATGAGCATAGTTCCTCGCGGAGCATCGGCCGAGTTCGTAGGCGGGATCTTGGAAACTCGCGCCCCGGACGACGTGCATGCTCACAATCAAGTTCGGTTCCGGGCCAATCGGATCGACCACGTTATTCGCCAGTTCCTTGTAGTAGTCTGCGAGATACCAGTCTCGGCACCATTCGCGAACGTTGCTTCCGATCCAATACAATCCATAGGGGTTTGGCACTCCCTGATTCGCGGGTAGCGTTCGCAACGGCCCGGTTTCACGAGTGTTGCAGAGTTCTGAACGGAGTTCGTTTCCCCACGGATAGATTCGATCCGACGAACCGCCCCGTGCGGCGCATTCCCATTGAGCCTCCGTGGGAAGGGTATAGGTCTCCGAAGGAAGTCCTTCCTGTTCGGACCGCCAGCGGCAATAGGACAGGCAATCCGCGTGAGTGACAAATACCACTGGATCATCCTCTCCATCGGCGACATCCGCCCGTAATCGGCGGTGGCCGGGATCAAACTGCTCGTACTCCGCGTTTGTCACGACGGCCCGATCAATCAAAAAACTGCTGAGACGGACATAATGGGCGGGAACCTCATCCTCTTTGGCGAGTTCCCCAGAGGCTCCCATCAGAAACCGGCAGGCAGGAATCAGCACCATCTCACGGAGCGAATTCTCCAACGTTGCGGACGCAACGAAGTTCTCCGAGTCGTCCTCGCATTTCTCCTTGATCACGGTACTGTCGGCGTCCGGTTTCCCGGGGTTCGCCTGGGGACACGAGGAATCCTGCAAGGCCGATCCGCAAACCCCACAGAATCTTGCTTCCGTCGGCATCGCCGCGCCACAGCGAGGGCAGGGTAACCCGTCACTCGTCTCCGTGTGGACTGGTGCCGATGTCTCGACACTTTCAAGACGCTCCCCACAACGTCGGCAGGTCGAAACCCCGATGGGGTTCACCCATTGGCATCGAGTACAGATCATCGAATGAGTCCCAATAGTGAAGTGTTGGATTGCCGCATCAGGCACTCACGTTGCATTGCTCAAGTTGACAATGAATGAACTCTTGCTCCCGACGGCGACCTCCGTAAAAACATCCTTGAGAAACCTGTCACTTGAGACGACACATCGAGAAACATGGAGTGAACTGGTCGACAAACCTCACATGATGTCCGCACAGGATCCTCATCAATCGAATTGGGCATTTGATGGGAATGAGGAACATTTGATTTCCGTGATTTCATCGACTTGCCTTTTATCGTAGCCTTTTGTGTCCTTGATTTCATCGACGAAATGCTCCATTGACACGCTGAGATCGCCGTTCGCGGGAATTCGGGCAGATGTTTCTCTTTTCTGATCTTTCGGGATCCTGACTTTCAGACCACCGACGATCACCACGCCGCCTCACGATCCTGGAAAGTTGTGACCTCAGGTTCCCGTGTGGGGATTTCCCCATGCGACCACAAATGAAAATTGCTCGCTGATACGTGGCGTGCCCGGATACAAGACCTTCGTCACCAACTTGGGCGTGGCGAATTCCGATCTTGGCCCCAAAAAACAATCCATTTGAACTCGCTCGATCGCACGGTCATTTTGACCGGGCACGGATCTTTGAGAATCGCCAGTGACCCAGTGACGGCCGGGGCATCAGGGCGTTTGCGACCGGCGGAACACCGACTACAATGCTGGATTGCGATTTTTCCGCGGCCTGATCAAGCGGCTGCAAGTTCCAGTGAGACAACCATGAGCACAACGGTTGCGGGACCCAGTTTGAATATTCAGCAGGAATCCATTCTCGTTCTCGATTTTGGATCGCAGACGGCACAACTCATCGCAAGGAGGGTCCGCGATCAGCAGGTTTTCTGCCAGATGGTCCGCCACGATTTGAGCGCCAAACGGATCAAAGAACTTGCCCCCAAGGGAATCATCCTCTCGGGGGGACCCGCCAGCGTTTATGCCGACGGGGCTCCCCAAGTCGATCCCGGGATTTTTGAACTCGGAATCCCGGTCCTCGGAATCTGTTACGGAATGCAAGTCGCATGCAGGGCACTCGGCAGCGAAGTGAAACCGGGCAAGTCCCGGGAGTTTGGCCATACTGAGATGAAGTGTGATCCAGACAACGACATGTTTCGAATGTTGCCAAAGGCATTTACGGTTTGGATGAGCCACGGGGACCGCGTCGAAAATCTGCACGAGCAATTCGTCGTGCTCGCAGAGACGAAAGACTGTCCGAACGCGGCGATCCGTCATCGGGATAAGCCGATCTACGGATTGCAGTTCCATCCGGAAGTGACCCACACGGAACATGGAGAGCATCTGCTGGGGAACTTTATTCGGAACATCTGCAAATGTGAGGGGAACTGGCGGCTTTCATCGTTCATTGAACAGGAGTCGGCAGCGATCAAGAAGCGGGTCGGCAACTCCCGTGTGATCTGTGGACTCTCGGGGGGCGTGGATTCGTCTGTCACGGCGGCCCTGTTGTTTCAGGCAATTGGTCGGCAGTTGACCTGCATCTTCGTCGACAATGGTCTGCTGCGGAAAGGGGAACGGGAACAAGTCGAATACGAATTTAGTGAACACTTTAAGACGGATCTCCATGTCGTCGACGCACGTGATCGATTTTTGGACGCTCTCGCTGGAATTACAGATCCCCAACAAAAGCGGAAAATTATCGCCAAGACGTTTATCGATGTCTTTCGAGATCAAGCCAAAACGATTCCCGATGCCC
>JAGQQQ010000465.1 GCA_020426125.1 Planctomycetaceae bacterium | reverse complement strand
TTTGAGAACTTTGCCCCCGATGAGAAGTTCCATTACCAGCGAAACGATGACAATTTCCCCTCACGCATGATTCGGGCCTATCAACTCCGCGATCCTGAAACGGGAAAACTGGGACCTTGGCTGGCCGGGATGACGCTCGATCCGGGGGTAGTTTCTGAGGCGTGGTGTCACCAAAGAGGATATGTCTGCATGATCGAGGAATTCGGCGGAAGGCCCATCCAAGCGGGTGAGTCCTTCAGCGCGGCGTTTGTCGTCGGGTACTTTGATTCCATTGAGGAGATGCAGGCGACGTACGATCAATACAAGGGAGCCACCGGCCTGCAAGTCACGGTTGATGGCTGGGAATTCACGCGAGCGAAATAACTTGCAGACGATCTACTGGACGAGGAATTCGGTTTCCGCGTCGGTTCCCGTGGAGACGGCCTGCATGTCTTCCGTCAAAGTCACGCTTTCCTGAAAGGCCGATCGGGGATCGGTGGTTTGCTTCGTCTCATTAAGCGTCTTGGCCGTCCATTTCACGACCCCGAACGGAATCTCCTTGCTTCGTGCCACTTCGCACGAATTCGTGGACCGGTAGCCCGTGGTTTCCATGGTCGACTGAGCCTTGTAACTCCACCCTGTGTATTCCCCGGCGGGGACGCTGAAGGTCTCTTCCTGCTCCGTGGTGTCGAGTTTCCGGTAATGTCTCATCAGGCTGATAACGGGGTAAAGCTGAAAAACGCCTGCTTCAATCGGCTGCGCCGGTTCGTCGCCGATCCGTCGATAGCCTTTGACGACGGGGATGTATGAGACGTATCGCTCACGTCCTTCGCCAAACGGCTGGAAGACCGTCCCCTGAACGGCACTTTCGGGAACAAGCAGCTTGAACATCCGAATTCCGCCGGGACCAGCATCGAGGACCCCTTCGGTGGTCTTTCCTGTCTCGACTTTGAATTCGATCCACCGGCAAGGCTGGGAACTCCCTTCGAACTCGGCCTCTTCCGTCCCGACGGACTTAATGGTCAGATTTCTCCGCCATTGAAGGTTTAAGTCGCCCTCGACAGACTCGGGACGGCGGACCAGTTGGGAATAGGTGCCCTCGTAACGGATCCAGACTCCGTCCTCAGGCAGGCTCCAGACCAATCCCTGAGCGGAGGCAAAATTCGCCAGAACTGTTAGCAGACTCAAAATTGCAACGGCCAATTTCATGCGATTACTCTCCGGGGCATCTCAGATCCTGTGGGAGTCCATCCACAAAGGTTCGAACGCGCAATCCAAACGAGGCAGAACCGGAACCCTTCCTGAGATCGTGACTCGACACGGAGCAGGCGTCAACTTGCTTCAATCTTTCTGTTCCGAGCGGTGAAGTCAACACCATCTGCGAACTCACGGAATGTGACGGACCTGCCGACACACAATTGGCGGAGCAGTCCCATCAATCGGCGGATCTGCTAAACTCCGCAGAATCCACGGCTCGCGGCCCGTTCATTGGCTTGGTCGCCATCGGAATAAACATTCCCAAACTTTCCCTGTCACATCCATCGGTCGGATTTCCATGCACGAATCTCTGCGGCACAACCTGTATCTGGTCAAAGAGCATGTCGGCATGTTCAAAACGGCCAACAACTACGATATTTACGACCCCGAAACAGGAGAAGTCCTCCTCCAATGCCGGGAACCGAATCTCGGATTCTTTACCCGGATGTTTCGGCTCTCAGACTATAAGACGATGACGCCGTTTGACATTCATGTGACGACTCCAGCTGGGGAACCGGTCCTGCGAACGAGTCGCGGAGTGACCATGTTCCTGTCTAAGGTGGATGTCTACGATGAAGATGAAGACCGCGTCGGAGGATTCCAGCAAAAAATGCTCAGCATCGGAGGAGCATTCACCGTTCTCGGAGCTGACGACCAACCCCGGTGTCACCTGAAAGGCAAATGGACCGGCTGGGAGTTCAAATTCGAGCACGAAGGCCAGGAACTCGCGAAGGTCTCCAAAAAATGGTCCGGCATCGGCAAGGAAATGTTCACCAGCGCGGACAACTACATTCTGCAAATCTCCGAGGACGTTCCGCCCGAGAATCCGCTACGAATTCTGATCATGGCCGCCGTGTTGTGTATTGACATGGTCCTCAAAGAAGCGTGAATCTCGTGTTCTCAGGCCCATTCCCATGAGTTCAACAGAAATTTGACTGACAATCATGAATGCCCGAACCAAAAGCCAGTCCGCGTTTGACCGTGCGAAGCAAGTGATTCCTGGCGGCGTCAACAGCCCGGCCCGAGCCTTCGGCGGAGTGGGCGGCACACCCGTCTTCATCGCCCGAGGGGAACGGCAATTCCTGTATGACATTGATGGCAACCGTTACCTCGACTACGTCGGTTCCTGGGGGCCGCACATTCTCGGACACCGGCACCCCAAAGTCATCACCGCCATTCAAGAGGCTCTGGAAACGGGGACCAGTTTCGGCGCCCCCACGGAGCAGGAGTCGGTGCTCGCGGAATTGATTGTCGACGCGGTTCCGTCGATCGAAAAAGTCCGGATGGTCAACTCAGGAACGGAAGCGACCATGAGCGCAATCCGCGTGGCGCGAGGCTTCACCGGTCGCGATCTGATCGTCAAGTTCGCCGGCTGTTATCACGGCCATGTCGATAGCCTGCTTGTCCAAGCTGGGAGTGGGGCCTTAACACTGGGAACCCCATCCAGTCCCGGCGTCCCCGAAGGCTGCACGAAGGACACGCTCGTCCTCAGCTACAACAAAGTCGAGGAGTTGCAGGGGGCCTTCCGACAACACGGGGACAAGATCGCATGCGTGATTCTGGAACCGGTCGTCGGCAACATGGGCGTCGTCGTCCCGACCGAAGCGTTCTTGCAAGCTTTGAGGTCGCTCTGCACCGAGCATGGCTCCGTCCTCATCTTTGATGAAGTGATGACCGGCTTTCGTGTCGCGTTTGGAGGAGCGCAAGAGCGATTTGGCGTCACCCCCGACATGACCACGCTCGGCAAGATTGTCGGGGGGGGGCTTCCCGTTGGGGCCTATGGGGGCCGTCAGGACATCATGGACAAAGTCTCCCCCGTCGGCCCCGTCTATCAGGCCGGAACGCTGTCTGGGAACCCGCTCGCGACCGCGTCCGGCATTGCCACCCTGCAAACGCTCAAGGACGAAAACCCTTATCCGCAATTGGAGGAACTCTCTCGGAAACTCTGTGCAGGGCTTTCCGATGCCGCCCAACAGGCAGGTCTGGATCACACGGTCGCCCAGGTCGGCAGCATGTTTACCCTGTTTTTCAATCCTGATCCGGTGACGAGCTACGCCGTCTCCGCGAAGAACAACACCGAACGTTTCTCTCGGTACTTTCACGGCATGCTGAACCGGGGGTATTACCTGCCGTGCAGCCAGTTCGAGGCGAACTTTTTGAGTGCGGCCCATACGGATGAGGACGTTCAAGCGACCATCGAGGCGGCTCGCGAGGTTCTTTCTGAGATCGGATGACGATGGAATTCAACGGGAGCTGACACAGGGGGCTGATGCCCCCCGCTCGCCCGTTAATCATCTCGAGTGTTCGCGTTCGATTGCGAGAACACCTCGGCGATCACATCCTCCAGCGGACGGTCCTGAACACCGACGTCGGCAATCTGATACTCCGCAAGAATGGCCGCCAGCACCTCGGGCACGAGTTGGCGATCGACTTCGATCTTCGCGCGGGGCGGCATCACCTCGATCACGTTGCCAAACCGTTCCAGGTTTTCCGGTTGCTCGTTCATCCCGAATTGCAGAAGAATGATTTTATGACGGCTGAGCCGTTCGACGATCTCGGACAAGGGGCCGTCGTGTTTAATTTCTCCGTCATTGATGATGATGGCCCGCCGACACAACGCCTCGACGTCCTTCATGTAATGGCTCGTGAGGATGACGGTGATCTTCCGCTCTGCCTGGTAGTACCGGAGAAACTCCTGAACCCGTCGCTGGGACACGACATCCAACCCGATCGTCGGCTCATCAAGGAGCAACACTTCAGGGCTGTGCAGCAGGGCGGCGATGAGTTCCATTCGCATCCGCTCGCCAAGGGAGAGCTCGCGCACCGGTTGCCCGACGAGGTCTTTCACTTCGAGAAGTTCGGTAAGTTCATCCCGCCTCTTGCGAAACTGCTCATCGGGGATGCGATAGATTTCGCGGTGAAGCTGAAAGGACTCCTGAGCGGGGAGATCCCACCAGAGCTGGTTCTTTTGGCCCATCACCAGCGAAAATCGCCGTCGAAACGCATGCTCCCGCTTCCAGGGGACATACCCCAACACTTGGGCTTCTCCCGAAGTGGGGTAAATCAGGCCCGAGAGAAGTTTCAGGGTGGTGGTTTTCCCGGCGCCATTCGGACCGAGGAACGCGACCATCTCCCCCTCTTCGATCGAGAAACTGACATCGCGGACCGCTTCGACGGTCTTGAATTCGCGATGGAATAACCCCGTGATCGATGCCCAAACCCCTTCGCGTTTTTGGTAAACGCGGTACGTCTTGGTCAGTCCCCGAGCTTCGATGGCGATCATGGGAGAAGCGTAGAGAGTTGGCGTTGAAAGAAAAGCGAGAGAGCAAACTTTGAGCGGCCATCACGATCTGAGTGAAGGAATTTCGAGAGAACTCGATCTGGGGGAAACCCCGGGAATCACAAGTTTCTTGCCTGGTTGGATCGAATTTCATTGTTCCTTCGCAACGGATCATTACAATCAGGACATTCCGTCATGGACTTTCAATCCAAACTCCTTTTCAGGAAAGAGACGCTATGAGACAGGCTCTTCTCGCTTTGACAATCGCTTTCGGCGTGACTCTCGTCGCCAACGCCGCTGATGCTCCCAAGTTGGAGGGCATCAAGTGCCCAGTTTCGCAGAAGCCCGTCGCGGCGGATCACCACGTTGACCATAAAGAAGGTCACGTCTACTTCTGCTGCCCGAACTGCCCCAAGGCGTTCAAAGCCAACACGGAAAAGTTCGCCGCGAAAGCAAATCAACAACTGTTCGCAACCGGTCAGTTCAAGCAAGTCGCTTGTCCATTCTCCGGCCAACCCGTGAAAGAGCACGCGGAAGGCAATAACGCTCCAGGCTTCTGCTGTGAAAATTGCCTCGGCAAGTACAACAAAGCCGACGAGGCCGCACAACTCGAAATGGTCTTCGCCGACAAGCCGTTTGCCAAAGGCTTTGAGGCCAAAGAAGCCGAATAGTCGGGTCAATCGATCCGCTTTTCCGGCATAGCAGAGGAATTTTGAGGGACACGAAACGGGGGAAATCCGTTTCGTGTCCTTTTTTTTATGCGAATAGCCAACTACAAAATGTTGGAGCCAGCGAAGCTCCACGCGACGTTTCCAATCGGGACCCGTCTCAACATGACGCATCCCCGGAAATTTGGAGCGTGCGTTGGCCATCCTGTAGGATCGAAATCTCATTCCGACGCCACGAGAAGATCGCGTCGGATTCATGGAATCTCACGGAGTCAGCGCATGCGGTGGAGCGGTACTTTAGTGGCTTTGTTGTTTACTTCTTGGGTCACCTTGGGCAACTCGGCAACTGCCGTAGGACCGGACCCTGTTCTCTTGTGGCCAGATGGTGCCCCCGGAGCGATGGGTAATGAGGGGAAAGACAAACCGGACCTGCGGTTCTACCCCGCTCCCCAGAACAAGGCAACCGGAGCGTGCGTGGTCGTGTTGCCTGGAGGAGGGTACGGGGCTCTGGCATTTGATCACGAGGGGCACCAGGTCGCGGTCTGGCTCAACTCGATTGGCGTTTCAGCGGCCGTGGTCAAGTACCGGATTTCTCCCTATCGGCATCCAGCCCCCCTTCAAGATGCGCAGCGTGCCATTCGACATGTCCGCGCCAATGCGGACGACCTGAAGATCGATCCGAATCGGGTCGGGATCATGGGCTTCTCCGCGGGTGGCCATCTCTGTTCGACCGTTTCGACCCACTTTGACAATGGAGACAAGGACAGCGACGACCCGGTCGCCCGACAGTCCTCACGGCCCGACTTTAGCATTCTGTGCTACCCCGTCATCAGCCTGATGTCGGACTTTACGCACAAAGGATCGCGCCGAAACCTGCTGGGAGACGATCCCGATCCGGAACTTGTGAAGTCTCTGTCGAATGAAACCCAGGTGACGGATCAGACCCCGCCGACATTCATTTTCCATACCGCTGCGGACAAGGGCGTTCCCGTCGAGAATGCGCTCGTTTACTACATGGCACTCCAGAAGCACGGCGTGCCGAGTGAAATGCACATTTACCAAAACGGCCCCCACGGTGTCGGCCTCGCTCCTGGAGATCCCGTACTCAAGACTTGGACCGACCGCCTCGCCGACTGGTTGAAGGGAAACGGCTTTCTCGAACCGACATCTCGAGCGTCGGTGTCGGGAACCATTCAGATCAATGGCGAACCGCTTCGTTGGGGGAGCATCACTTTCCTCCCCGCCAGCCACAACGCCGCGACTGCCTTCGGCATGATCTCGCGAGGTCGATTCTCACTGACTGGCCTCGAGGCTCCCACCGTCGGCGAACACAGTGTGAGTGTTGTGAACCTGGGGGATGTGGTGCCTTATCCGACGATCTCTGATTCCAATCCCATCCGCGCGGCCGACGCCGTTCGCCTGAATATCGTTGACGGCGAGAACAATTATGCACTCGACCTCAAGGATTAATGGGACGGGAGGCTTGGGGGCAGCCTTCGTCGGAACCAAGGTGAGTTGGATCGAAACTAAAATCTTAGCGCCTTCGAGGATTCCTGCTGATATCCTGTTGGCATCAGCAGCCGCTGACCTATTACAATACGTTGGCCAATTCGTTGATGAGTGAGGGATAACATGCTGACGTTGACCGGACGAGGAAAGACCACCACTTGCGATGGCGTGACACGCCGGGACTTCATGCAGGTCGGCGCATTAGGAGCAATCGGGCTCGGCCTTCCGCAGTACCTCGCTGCGAAAGAAGCGGGCCGGGTTCGCCCAGGCAAGGAAGACAACGCCTGCATCATGATCTTCAATCTCGGGGCGCCCAGTCACATCGACCTGTTCGATATGAAGCCGGAAGCGGCGTCGGAGATTCGAGGACCGTTCAATCCGATTGAGACATCCGTCCCAGGGATTCAACTTTCGGAGATCCTTCCCGGCCACGCGAAGGTCGCCGACAAACTCTCTCTCGTGCGTTCGTGCCACCATACTGGGGCGGCTGTCCATGACGCCGGCTGGCAGATGTTGCAGACGGGTCGCCAGTTCACTGGCGGTGTCAACACTCCGCACGCAGGGGCTGTCGTCAGTTATCTCATGGGACGCAAGACGGATCTGCCGCCGTTCGTTGTCCTTCCTGAGACAATGGGCCGGGGTGGGGGGAATTTGCCGAACGGTCAAGCGGGCGGATTCCTCGGGAAAGCTCATGACCCGTTTGCTTTGAATGCTGATCCGTCCAAACCAAATTTCAAAGTGCCGGACCTGCTCCCGCCTCCCGAGATCGGGGAAGCACGGCTCGAACGCCGCCGCCGGATGCGGGAAATTGTTGATTCGACCGTTGCTAACTTCGAAGCGACGGAGTCGGCCGACCTCCTCAACAACAACTTCGAAGCCGCCTTTCGGATGATGACCAGCCCGGAAGCGAAGGACGCCTTCGACCTGACCAAGGAGCCACAAAAGGTTCGTGAACGCTACGGGATGAACCGCTTTGGCCAGAGTTGTCTCCTCGCTCGCCGATTAGTCGAAGCGGGAGTCCGCTTCGTCACGATCAACACCTTCCTGACCGTGTTCAACGAAGTCACTTGGGATATCCACGGGTCCAAGCCGTTTACGTCGATCGCTGGAATGCGGGATATCGTCTGCCCGATGTACGATCAGGCGTA
>JAGQQQ010000464.1 GCA_020426125.1 Planctomycetaceae bacterium | reverse complement strand
CAGGACATTTCGGCCAAGTTGGCCCGGTTATCCCCCCTCGAGACCGAAGGGAGAAAATGGCCCACGGCGCTGCGTCAACAACGAAACCTGGAGCGGCTTGAGAAATCGGAAAACTCGCCGGATGCCGTTTCCTCCCGCGTGCAGACCTTGTCCGCCGGATCCCCTTCGAATGGAAAACTCCTCGACGCGAACCGGATACCGATGCTCCAGGACCTCGACATCCGTGAGGCGCGTATTCGTCATGTGCGTGTGAACGGCATCGGCTCCGTTCGAGTTCGAAGTCGCTCCGGCTCCCCCGCAGATGGTCTCGTAGTATCCAAAGGTCCCATCGCCAAAGGTCAGATTGTTCATCGTCCCCTGACTCGCCGCTGCGAGTTTGAGGGCTCCCAAGAGAACGTCCACCACGCGCTGGGACGTTTCGACATTTCCCCCAACGACCGCCGCACATTTCGCTGGATCGGCGTGTGCCGGGGGATTGAGCAGACATTCGGGCAAAACGATGGTGAGTGGTTTGAGCACTCCGCTATTCAGCGGGATCGGCTCATCAATCAAGCAGCGGAAGACATACATCACAGCAGCCGTCACGATGGCTCGGTTCGCATTGAGGTTGTTCTCAAGAACTGGACCCGTGCCCGTGAAATCGATCGTCGCGGCGTCTCCGTTGATCGTAATAGTGACCGCAATCGGAGCCCCCTGATCGAGGTGGTCGGTCCGGACATACCGGCCATCGGGCATCTGGTCCAAGGCGCGTCGCATCTTGAGTTCGGCGGCATCCTGGATGTGCCTCATATATCGGAGCACGGTCCACCGTCCGGACCGTTGAATCAACTGTTGGAGAAGTTGGCCGCCCAGCCGATTCGCGGCCACCTGGGCCGAAAGGTCCGCGACGTTGTCCTCGACGTTTCGCGAAGGATATGGACCACTCGTGAGTTGATTCCGCAACTCCTCCCATCGTGATGTGCCCTGATCAATCAGTTTGAAGTTTCTAAGCAGGATTCCTTCCTCCGCGAGATTCGTGGAGAAGGGGGGCATACTCCCTGGGGTGAGTCCGCCAATTTCCGCGTGGTGCGCTCGGCTGGCAGTGAGAAAGAGAAGTTCCTGGTCGTCCTCCGCGAAGACGGGTGTGACCACGGTCAAATCCGGTAGATGCGAGCCGCCGGCAAACGGATCGTTCGTCAGGCACACATCTCCCGGTCGCATGTCCGGTTGGTCGCGAAGCAGGCAGCGGATGGTTTCTCCCATCGCTCCTAAGTGGACGGGAATGTGCGGAGCGTTGACAACCAATCCCCCCCGCGCATCGAACAGGGCGCACGAGTAGTCGAGCCGTTCCTTCACGTTCGTCGAGACGGACGTTTTCCTCAGCATTTCCCCCATTTGCTCCGCGATGGACGCAAACTGATTGTTGAATACTTCCAGTTGAATGGGGTCAGGATCTCCAGAGTCGTCGGAGTTTTCCTGTTTCCCCCGGCGTCCAGCTTTGATAAGCAGGGAACCAGTCGGTTGGATGGTCGCCTGGAATCCCGGCTCAATCCAAATTGTCGAACCCTCGTCGCAAATGACCGCCGGTCCCACCAATTGATGCCCGGCACGCAGTTGTTCTCGGGAGAAGGTGGGAACTGACTGCCATTCGCCATCAAACCAGACATTCGTCTGGAACGACGGTTCCAACTCCCCCTGAGCCGGTTCAAGTCGGGGAGATTCCGCACGACGGAGCCGTCCGACCGCTTCGATGTTCAAGGTGACGATCTGAATCTGTCGATCAGAAAGCGTGTAGCCGTAGAGACGCTTATGTTGCCGTTCGTAGGCGGCGTGCCAGTCACCATCTTCGGGCGTCAGAATGTCCAAGACATTTTCAACCCCGGCATATCTCAGTCCCAGGGACAGTTCCAACGTGGTTCGATCCAGTTCGATCCCTTCTCGTTGAACTTCACTCCGCAGCGTCTGGCTGAACTCTTCGATCGTTGGTTTCAACTCCTCCAACGCCGCCTCGGAAAGTGTTTTGAGAATGGTCTGTTCCCGTCGTTTGCGGATGTCGGCGAGTCCCATTCCGTAGGCACTGAGGATCCCGGCGAAGGGATGAATCAAGATCTGGGGGATGTCTAACATTCGAGCGATGGCGCACGCATGCTGCCCCCCTGCTCCGCCGAACGAGACCAGCAAATGATCCTTGGGGTGAAACCCTTTCTGAATCGAAATTGTCCGGACGGCGCGAGACATCCGTTCGTTGGCGATGTCGAGAAACCCTTGTGCCAATTCCTCGTCACCGTAGTGGCGACCACTGGGAGATTCTGCGATCGCTTCACGAAGGTTTTGAAGGCGTTCCCGGATGCTGTCACGGTCCAAGGGAAAGGGGAACCGCTGCTCAGGCACTCTCCCCAAAAAGACGTTGGCGTCGGTGACAGTCATAGGGCCGCCGCGACCGTAGCATGCCGGCCCCGGATCGGCCCCCGCGCTTTCGGGGCCGACTCGCAGTTGAACGCCGTCGAATGCACACACGCTGCCGCCTCCCGCGGCGACGGTCTCAATCGCGAGAGTCGGGACGGCAATCCGCACCCCGGCCTTTGTTGTCTCCAACTCGAAATCGAACCGATCCGCCACGCGTGCGACGTCGGTGCTGGTTCCCCCCATGTCAAAGCCGATACATTTCTCGAATCCGGCCTCCTGGGAAACTGCTGCCAGCGCGACGACACCGCCCGCTGGTCCCGAGAGAATGCTGTCCTTCCCGGAGAACTCACTCGCATCGATGAGGCCTCCGTAGGACGTCATCACTTTGAGTGTGCTTCCCTTCCCCAGCCGGGACTGAATTCCTGCGAGGTAGTCCCGAAGAATCGGGGTCAGATAAGCGTCAAGGACTGTCGTCTCACCCCGCGAGACCGCCTTGATCACCGGGGCCACGGACGATGATCGACTGACACACGCGAATCCCATCTCCTCCGCGAGGCTGGCAGCGTGACGTTCATGGCGATCGTTGCGATAGGCATGCAGCAAACAGATGGCCACCGCTTCAATGCCCCGGGTTTTCACCCGTTCCAGGTCTTTTCGGAGTCGGTTTTCGTCAAGCGGTTTGAGAACGGCCCCAGTGGCGGTGATTCGTTCGTCGACTTCAATGACGCTTTCGTACAACGGTTCCGGTTTGCAGATCTCCAGAGCAAACAGGTCGGGACGATCCTGGTTGCCGATGCGGAGCAGATCCCGGAAGCCTTTCGTCACCAGGAACACTGTGCGGGCGCCCTTTCGTTCCAGGAGTGCGTTCGTTCCACGTGTCGTTCCCAACCGAATGTCGACGGCGGGGATGGGTTGGTCAAGACGCAGGCCCAACAGACTCCGAACGCAGACTAAGGGAGCATTTTCCTCGCACAACAATTCGTAGGCTTGTCCGACCAGATCGCTCGGAAACGGATCAGCAAGTTCGAGATGGCCCTCACCATCGGAGCCGAGCACAACGGACTCCCAAGCGGCACCCTTCGGAAGCGTGCCGCGAAGTTTCCACCGCTTCCAAAAGTCGACCGCTGAGGTCTGGCGGAGTGGATCGAAAATGGTGTGTGGGGGATCGACCCGGGCGATGACACCTTTGACAATTCCGGAACTCAAAGTCTTCCATGTTCGCAGTTCTCCGACCGGGGTTCGGGCCACGCAGTCCGTAAAAGTGCCTCCGACATCGATCCAGAATTGCCAGCGTCCCGCGCCCGGGGCCTTTTCGTGTTCGTGACTCATCGCGGGAGTATCCGGGATTTCTGAAGAAGCGTCAAAGAGAGTTCCGTCATTAGCCCACGTTTTTCGGTTCCGCGGACAATCCGAATTTGCGGATGCCATGAACGTGAGATCTCCGACCGGAGGGGCTATCCTATCGTTTCAGGTCACACTGCAATCCTCAATCCTCGGGAAAAGCTCTCGGGAAGGTATCACACGGATGAAATTCTCTTACGTCGCCATGGATCGAATGGTTCGAACTCAAGCGGAATCGGATCCAAACCTTCAGAAACAATTGCAGCGTCGGGGCCGTCCTCTGCGATCCGATGGGCGCGCTCTCAGCGACGAGGAACTGTTGGAGAAACTTCATTCCTTAGGCATGACCGAGGTGAACCGCACCTGGCTGGACGAGCAGACGCAAAAGTTTGCCTCGGTCGAAAGCCTCTCCAGGAGCCTCGTGGAAACTCATAAGATCGAAAAGTCTGACTTTGCGACGGATTGGTCGTGGATCGCATTAACGTGCCTTTGGGAGCGTTGGTTTCCCGACCGTCCCAGCTTTGAAATGCTCGATGACTGGATGCAGGAAGGCTACGACTTCGTGCACGCCGGGGACGATCACGGAGCCGTTCGAATTTGGACGCGTGTCTGGGAGGGAATCGCCGAATTCATCGAAACGAATTCGTTGTCGACGCTTCAACAGTTTGATGATCAGTTTGGCGGATCACAGTCCGCCTGTAATTGGGTGGGTGATTATTCCATCGCGCTCCTGAACGCCGCCAGGAATGATCCTGCGATTCCGGCCTTGGGGGTCAAATTCTGTGAATGGGTCATCGCTCTTGCCAAATCCGGGCAAGAGTCCGGCGACCACGATTTTTGCTTCCGACGTGACCTCGCCGAGTTTTATGCGCTTCAGGGAGAATTGGAACGGGCCAACCGAATGTACGAGGAGTGGCTGGAACAGGAACCCCGCTGGGGATGGGGCTGGATCGGCTGGGCGGATCTCTATCATCAGTTCGCACTCCCGGAACACCAGGACTCCCAGAAAGCGGAAGAGATCTTGAAGCGAGGCTTGGCCGTCTCGGGAGTCTGGGACCGGAAATTCATCAATGACCGCTTGGACTCCTTGTACGAGGAGACCGGTCGCGACGAGGATCGCCAACAACTTGTACGCGAACAAATGCTGGACCGCCTGATTGAACGTCTCGACGCTCCGTTTGATGGCAGTTTCCGCGAGGAGACACTCCGGGAGGTGCAACAGGCCTTCCCCGAGATCCAACCCCGCCTGATTGAGTTGATCGTTCGAGCAACTCAGGAAATGCGGAACGGAAAGGTTCCCGAAGGACAAGGGCACTTTTATTCCTTCTTCCTGCTGGGCGAATTTCGGGCGAAGGAGTCGCTACCGGCGATCATTGACGCAGTCTCGCTTCCGGAAGTCGGGCCGTTTGAACTGTTTGGGGATGCGATCTTCGAAAACCTGGCGAGAATTTTGGCGGTGGTGGCGGACGATGCTCCGGAAGCCGTCGATCGTCTGATCGCAAATCCAGATATCAACGAATCTGTTCGCTGGGAAGCCGCCCACACGTATTTGTTCTGGGTCCGGGATGGCCGGCTCACTCGAGATGAGGCTGTCACCCGGCTTCGAGAACAACTGCGGCTGGTCAATGAAAATCGTGATGCCTGCGGAGGAAACGGCCTGGCTTATGAGTTGGCGAAATACAACGCTCCGGAGGCCATGGACGAAATCCGAGAAGCCTTTGACCGGGATCTCGTGGATCCGGATCTACTGGCTTGGGAAGACGTAGAGTCATCCCTGCAACTGGGAATCAGAAAGTTTGAAAACGAACTCAAAGCCTGCCCGGAGTCTGGAATCCGAGATACGGTCGAAGAACTCCGGGATTGGAGCTGCTATCAGCAAGATCCTCCGCTTCGCAACCCCAAGCACCTGGATCGCGAATTGGAACGCCTCCGCGATGTCCTCGAAGGGGGAATGGACGCGGAGATCGATGATGCGCCGATTTCCCATCAAACCAACGCGACGATTCGAAACGAGATCCCCAAAGTTGGCCGGAATTCCCCCTGCCCGTGCGGTAGCGGAAAGAAGTTCAAAAAGTGCTGCGGCGTCCAATAGGCTCCCCTAATTCGATGGGAATTCCATCGATTACGAATCATTGATCACGGTACAGGGAATTTTGCGGTTGATCCGTTTGAGAAGGCCGGTGAGTACTCGGCCCGGTCCGATTTCGTAGAACTCGTCGATGCCAGCATCGAGCATGTGGCGGATGCCATCTTCCCACCGGACCGGTCGGATCACCTGTTGAACCAGGATTTGCTTGAGTTGCTCAGGATCACTATTGGCCTGGGTGTTCACGTTCGAAATGACGGGGATTCGTGGAGACTTCATTTCGACACTGGCTAACGCCTCGGCCAAGCGGTCGTCAGCCGGCTTCATAATGTCCGTATGGAATGCCCCCGCCACCGCCAATGGCACCACACGGGCTCCCTCCGCTTCCGCCAGTTCGATCACCTTCTCCACGGCCGCATTCACACCAGAAAGGACGAGATTCCCAGGACACAGGTAATTGGCAATTTCAATCGTCCCCTCGCTGGCGGCCTGATCACGGATTGCCTGGACCTTCTCCAACTCAAGCATGAGAACGCTGGCCATGCCCGAAGGGGTCGCGTCGGCGGCATCCTGCATCGCCTGCCCCCGCTTTTGGACAGTCCGCAGCCCCTCTTCAAAAGTCATCGCCCCGGCAAAAACCAACGCGGTGTATTCTCCCAGACTGAGGCCAGCGGCCATCTCACACGATTGAGGAAGATCGGGATTCTCAGCTCGCAGTTTCTCCAACGCCGCGAGGCTGGTGACGAAGATTGCTGGCTGACTGACTGCGGTCGAATCCAAATCACCAGCGGGGCCTTCGAAACAAAGTTGGGAGAGGTTGAACCCCAGAATGTCATTCGCCTGATCAAACAACCTCCGCGCTTCGGGAAACTCTTCATACAGCTTTTTGCCCATCCCAACGTGTTGGGCGCCTTGCCCGGGGAAAAGGAATCCAATTCGACTCATCTCTGATCCTGTTGCTCTTTGCCCGTATCGGTTTGACTCGATGTCTTTGCCACGGGAAACCGCCGAAAATAGACGGCTCCTCCCGGTGTTCCGATCAAAAGATTAGCGGTGCAGGAGTTCGGAATCTATGGATGATGACCGATGCGGCACGGAGAACGGTGCAATCTCTGCCGTTATTGGGGTCTCAATCCTCCCCGAGACCTTCAGAGCCCCCCCCTTTTTTCTCTTTTTTGTTTCTTCTATTCCCCCTAATGTTTCAGTTCAATGGAGGAGGTTGTTCTGGCCACGGCCAGAGGGGCACTCGCTGACGTCCCCAATGGTCCAGAGTGATTTTGCGAGCCTATGTTTCCCTGGCAACACTGACAAATTCGCATTTGGTGACGGGAACGGACTCAGTTGTTAATTGTGGAAGGAATTCACTGAATTCCCTAACCAGGATGATACGGACGAAACCCTTGGGATTTGCCCGACTCAGACACACTTTTTTGCGGAAACAATGCGGAAAATGGGCATGTTTAAGGGAAGTCCGCAACGCTTTGGCCCAACTGTCGCTTTTTCCGATCCTCGATGGTTGGTCGTTGGAGACATTCGAGCGAGTTCCCTCGAATCCGAAAACGAGTTTGCTCTGACCATAAACCAGTTGATAGAATTTCGCAGGCTGCTTTCGACGACCGTCGGTGACCTGTGGATAGAAGGAGACCCATCCCGATGTTGACTCGCCTGCTGCTGACCGCTGTTGCGTGTTCGGCTTTGCCCGGAGTTTGCGGGCTTCCATTCGCCAGTTCCGTTGTCGCGGCCGACCAGAAACTCAACTGGGCGGAAAAGATGTTCTCGGAGCTTTCCCACGACTTTGGGACGGTGGCCCGGGGGGCGGATGTCCGTCACCACATCGTTATTACCAACCTCTACGAGGAGGATGTGGTGATTCAGAACGTCGACACCACCTGTGGGTGCACGGCGGCAAAACCGGACAAGACGTTGCTGAAGACCGGTGACAAGGCACTCGTCGAAGTCCAGATGGACACCAAAAAGTTTATGCGTCGAAAGGACTCGAACGTCGACGTGACCCTGCAATTTCAAGGGGAACAGGGCGCCTCCACACGAACTGTTCGCGTTCCCATCACCGCCTACATTCGATCCGACGTGGTGTTGACTCCCGGGAACGTGGATTTTGGCGCCGTCGAAGTGGGGCAGCCTCAAGAGCAGCGGTTGAGTGTGGCATACGCAGGCCGGGAAGACTGGAAAATCGAGCAGGTCCAGGTGCCCAATTCACATATTCATGTGGAAGCGAAGGAAACCGTTCGTGCGGGGGGAAAAGTCGAATATGAACTTGTGATCACGCTTGATAAGCAGGCCCAGATTGGCAAGTTGCAGGATCAGATCACTTTGATTACCGACGACCCCAATTCGCCTGAAGTCCCGGTTCTTGTTTACGCCAAAGTCGAACCAGATATCACCATCGCACCAGCGGAATATCCCTTGGGGAACTTGAAACCTGGGCAGGTCAAGCCGTTTCAGATTGTTGTGAAGGGAAAACGCGATTTCACCATCGAAAGCGTGGAATGCTCGAAAAGTAAGGATTGTTTCGAGGTGATGTCTCTATCGGAACAATCTAAATCGGTGCATGTCGTGCCATTCCGGATGGTTGTCCCAGAAGCGGCCGGGGCGTTTGAGGAGGAATTGACATTCACAATCGCCGGACGTCCTGAGCCGATTACTTGCCGCGTCGTTGGAAAGATCACTGGGGGAACGTAACGCTTGGTCGGAACCGGGAACCCAAAATGGTTTGAAGAACGCCCCACACAGAGACTGACCGGGGAAGCATGGTCAGCCCGGGTTGGCAATCAGAAACTGTCCGAAAAGTCCGACGACACGCTCTATCTGGTACGGAAGCTGGCACTGACCACTCGATACCGTAGAGACATCGACATTTCCGGTTAGACTCTCAGAATGCGGGGGACCAGTCGTCTGTCCTTGAGCCATGAAATTGAATACGGCGGCTTGATCGTGATGATCAAACCGCCGTATTCCAGATTGCGATGGCGAATCCGTCAATCTACCAAAGGAACTCCAGTCCAACATTGCCACCGTGGACCACCATGCTTCCGGTTCGGACGCGATACGTGGTCGCTCCAAAGTTGTCCGTGCTGAGCCCCAACCATTGATCCGGCCCCAAGGCGACCCCCGAAAGGAAAATAACATCGTAGCCGGCTCGAACATTGATGTAGTCAGTCAGCGCGAGAATCCCCTGGAACCCGATTTGCCCAACGAAGGCTGGCTTCATTCGATCGTCGGTCAATGCCCGCTGATAGACCGAATCATCATTCCCCAAGCCTGCAACGGTCTCCCGAACCTGGCCGGAGACTTCGTTTCGATAGATGCCGGCTTTGAAAACCGATTCCAGTTGAAACACTTCGCGATCGACCAGCAGAAACGCTCCGGTGAACTGGCCACCATTCAGTTCGTTATAGGCCCGCCCCTGTGTTTCATAAGCAATGATATCGGGAGGAACCGGCGGATTGGTGTTGAGAACACGGGCATCAAAACCATCCGCTCCTCCGGCCACGTTGACGAATCCGGCTTCAATCATCGCGCCGTGTGAGAGACCGTCGTTGGGATCGTTCATCATATCTCCCGGACGAGCTCCGTCGTCAACATCGAGGGCATCGAATGTTCCCTGCATCAAAAAGGTACTCGACTCGTCCAGACGCACGTGACGATATCCGGCGGCAACTCGCCAGCGACGGCAGTAATAGTTCGTTCCGACGTTGATTTCGAAGTCACGATAATCGGACCGATAGGAGTTTTGATAGGTTGCCCCCGGCAACAGAAACTCTCCCTCGGTTGACTCGTCGGACGCTGCTAAGGAATTTAAGGCCGCTTCCCGCAGTCCCGCATACTGTGTCAGGGCATTCGCTTCCTGAAACGGGCTGACAAAGCGGTTGTTGGCGGTGTCATCAAAGACCACGATGCGGTCAAAGTCTCCGCTCGTGCTCACCGCCCAGGGGTTAATTTGGGTAA
>JAGQQQ010000463.1 GCA_020426125.1 Planctomycetaceae bacterium | reverse complement strand
GTGTGTGGACGTGACAGTTCCCGATGGGGTCTGCTGGGTTTCGCGAGGGTTTCGGAATTGGGGAGATCGATAGTCTAACCCTCATGGCAACAGGAGGTTGCAGATAATGAGTCAACGGCCGATGAATTTGCCATGGGGGGAAGCGTGGAAGATCGGTCGTCGTTGCGTGTCTCCAGTGCTTGGGGATCTTCCTGCCATTCGTCGAATTCGCCTTGGGTTGGGCACGTCGTCTGCTAACGAGAAATGATGTGACTGATCAATTCAAGGTGTTGACGCGACTGGATCACGGATGATTCCCCCCGCCGCAAACTTTGCGACTCCGCATACGCTCCCAAACACAGCGAATGGCGATGATTCCATCAATGTGCGGAAGAAAACCGAACATCTGAATGAAGATCCAAACAACGACATCGGGGGGGGATTCTTAGGCTTTCTGCGGCACCAGTTTCCCGAGTGGACTCTCGGCATGCCGGGTGTTGGAGAGTCATCAGATGGGACCTTTGCGAACCCCCCGCTGGCAGACGCGGAGATCACGTCGGTGAACTCCCTGACTGAAGAGAGACTTCAGAATCCAGGAGAGTTGCCTGACGGCGTCATGTCAGATTCGGACGCGACGGAAGACTCCCTTTCAGCGGGAACACCTGTCGAAGCGAGCGACAATCTCACCATGGTCATGGACGCGACCCTTTTCGGTGAGGGGATCGACCAAGAGTTGGTCGACAGCGTCTATCGGGGCACGGATGATCACGCCACCGATGAGCCGACATCCTCGTTCACTGAATCCCGCGCGGACAGAGAAGAAACCCTGGAAGTGGAGAGTCTCGCGGAGGGGGACATTGTCGAGCGGGAATCGATACAAAAGTCTGAGGTCGCGCGGCAACCGATGTTACTGGCCACGGGATCTTCATCTGGGACGATGGACAATCAGAACGTCGACTCTGGTACTGAACAGGTCTCGGTTCCACGGATGATTCACCCGGTTGTCCAGGAAGCGTTGTTACGGGGTACGCAAGTGCAACGGTCGGGTTCGGAGGAGTTTCTCGTCCGACTTGATCCCCCGGAACTTGGGGAAGTCGTGGTCCAAATGACCAGAAAAGACAAGGGATTTCGGCTGAAAGTTCGCGCGGTCGATCCTCAGACACACCTCCTGTTCGAACAACATGCGGGTGAACTACAAGAGGCGTTGTTGGAATCGGGTGGAGAGTTTGAGGTGGCGACGGATGACAACCTGGGGGAACGGTTTTCACAAGGTTCCCGGTTTCCGGGAAGTATGATCGGCTCGCCGCCGATCGGTTTTTCCGGTGTCCATCAAGGGAATACGCATGGTAGGGAAACTCATGTGATGGCACTCAATTTTCATGCATAGGAACGACCGATGAATTCGTGCCTCGCCTTCGCGGTGAGTGGGAACTGGATAGCCGAAAGTCGGCGGGAAGAACGAATCGGAGCAAACGATTGTCGAAATAACGCAGTTCGTATTCCGTGTCAGAGAACCACGATCTGTTTCGCAGAAGACGGTCCCGCCACCGGAGGGTTCGCGGGGATGAGAAAGGGACAAGGATTTCCAGGTCACTCCGGAACTCAACATGGGGAGTGATATCTTTCGTACGATTTCACCTGTTCAAGGAAGAACACCATGCAAGCGTCAGGATCTCATTCCCAACTTGGTCGGCAGCAGTTTCTCGAACTGCTTGTCACTCAACTTCAGTATCAGGATCCGCTCGAACCGGTCGGTCAACAGGAATTCCTTCAGCAACTGGCCCAGTTTTCCGTTGTCGAGGGGGTGGAACAATTGAATTTGCAGTTTGAAGACTTTCTCAAACTGCAGACTCTTGCCGATGGGGCCAACCTGATTGGCCGGGAAGTCGAATACCAGTCTCCGAACACGGGAGAAACCCTCCGCGGCCGTGTGGAGGAAGCCCGCGTGGTGGACGGTGCGTTGACCGTCGTGGTGGAGGGAAGCTCCATTCCATTTTCCAACGTGACAGCATTGCTTGACGGCGACTCGTCGAACACGTCTCCGTAAGTACCACTCTCGAAACCTGGTTTAAGTTTGCGCGGCAACTTCATTTGCCATTCGGCGTCATCCGGCATCGGACAAGTCTTTGGACTGACCTGTTTCGGATTCCTCGCCTGGCGAACGACCTGCGCGCACTCACGGCTCAAATCGGTTTTGAGAGAGGGTCTAAGTGAAGTTTCCAAGTTATACGTCTTTCGAGTTCACGGATTCCCGTTTCGCGTGTCGGCACGGGGTGTGAAGGGTTCGCGTAAAAACCATTTTCAGGAGGAACACCATGGCCAATTCCCTTATGACCGGAGTTTCCGGACTGGCGACACACCAAAAGATGATCGAGGTCGTCGGACACAATTTAGCGAATCTCAATACGACCGGTTTCAAAGCCCGCCGGGCGGTCTTTTCGGATGTCTTTTATGAGACAGTGAAAGGCGGTTCGGGCGGGGCACTCGGTGCGATCGGTGGTTCGAATCCGGCTCAGATCGGGAACGGCAGTAAGCTGTCGACGATTGGAACCAACTTTTCCCAGGGGAACCTGGAAGCGACGGGATCCGCATTTGATTTTGCGATCGACGGCGATGGATTCTTTGTGGTCGATGGGGGAAATGGTCCCCTTTACACCAGGGCCGGTGTTTCTCATGTGGATCAAAACGGCTATCTCGTCGATTCGGCAACTGGATTTCATGTCCAGCGGTTCGGGACGGTTGGCCAGGCCAATGGCCTGGACCCCGCATTTCAATCGGTTGGCAGTTCCAGTATTCGGGTCCCGTTGGGGGCGACGGTTCCGGGACAGGTGACCACACAAGCGACACTCGTCGGCAATCTTTCCCCCACGAGTGCCGAGGGGCAGCGGCAGGAATTGCACACAGCGAGCCCATTCCTCATCGGTGGCAATCCCGCGCTGGCGACGACCTTGTTGAATGATCTGGACAACGTGACGGCCGGTTTTCAGCCGGGTGATGTCCTTGAGATCGATGCGACCGACGCGGATGGATCCACGATCAGCCATCAGATCAGCGTCGATGGGTCAACGACTGTCGGTGATGTCATCAATGCGATGAATCACGAGTTCACAGGGGGACACGTCGCTCTCTTGTCAACCGGTGCGCTCGCGCTGACCGCAGAGGAACCGGGACCGGCGCTGCTCAGTCTGCGAATTGGAAACGGCTCCGCGAACACAGGGCAGATCACGCTGGCGAATCAGAACTTTGTGACCAGTCAGATTGGGCGGAGCGGGGAAATCGTCCGTGGTGGTGTTGAGGTCTTTGATGAACGAGGCGATGGCCATCTGATTGGAGTCTCGTTTGAACGGATGGATGATGGCACCTGGACGATGACCGCCGAAATGGATCGCAACGAAGGCACATTGGTCGACAACACAATTGAGGGGATTACATTTGGAGCAGATGGTTCGTTCGAGTCGATTCAGGGACCTGACACTCAGCTACGGATCCAGTTTCCGAACCAGGCGAACGAACAGCAGATTCAGTTCAATTTCGGCTCGACTGGATCCTTAAGCGGGTTGACATCGATCGCGGGGGATTCCTCCATCGCGACAACACAAGACGGCTACGCAGCCGGATCCCTAGTGGCGATCAGTGTCGACGGCAGTGGATTGATTGAAGGAATCGGCAGCAACGGCCGTCGTTTCGAACTGGCCCAGATGGCGATTGCCTCGTTTCGCAATCCCCATGGGCTCAATGCGGAAGGCAATAACTTCTTTGCCCAGTCAATCGCCAGTGGCGATGTGGAATTGGGTGTGGCGGGAACCGGCGGCCGAGGGCGAATTCAGTCCGGCCAGTTGGAAGCCTCGAATGTGGATATCGCCGTCGAATTCACACGCCTCATTGTGGCCCAGCGTGGATTCTCCGCCAATGCGCGCACGATCACCGTGACCGACGAAGTGCTGGAGGAGTTGAATAGTCTGATTCGGTAACGAGGAAGGAATCCAATTGTTCTCACTGGTTGCTGATGTCAAAGTTGGACGTTTGGCGGACTCGGATGGTCATGCGACCAAACGGTTCAAAGAGGGATGGCCGCTCCCTGTGCCTGGGACTCCAGGAAATCTATGGGAGACCTTCAAACGGAATGTCGGTTTGTTTGGCAAAAGCCTTCCCTCGTTCGTCAAGGATTCCCTGTAGACGATCCGACAATTCGTCGAGAATGGCAATATCCTGTTGATGGAGATTGGCGATCAGTTTTTCCAATTCGGCGACACTGGTCCGCCAATCTTTCAGCTCTTGCTGAAACTGTTGGACTTCGCGGCGGGAATCGGATAGCTCCTGACGAAGCGTGATGACATCCTCCTGGCTGTCCGCCAATTGAATTTCGAGTTCCCGCATTCGGTCGCGTATGAGGGAGTTTTCCGCTTCCAGTTCCGACTTCCACAATTCCAGTGCCGGGAGACATTCATCCAGAGATCGCGGTGCTGGTGCGGGGCTCGGTTGTTTTGGCGATGACTGCGTGGCTTCCACGAGCTGAACGGGGAGTTCGGGAGTTGCCCGTTCGACCGGTTCCGGCAATGGGGGCACGACCCAGTCGCCCGGTGGAGGAGGAACAACTGTCGCAGTCGATTGAGCCTTCCTTTTGAGGTGGTCCATCGAGGACAGGGGCTTTGGCGCAGCGCACTCGAAGCTGGTCAGTTGCAATTCCGACGTTGACGGGATCTGAATGTCAGGTGAGGGGTCATCCTGAATGATGACAGGACGTTTCCATTCTTCGGCAACAGGTTCATGCTTTGCTCGTGTGTTTGCGGCCTTCACGCCCGCTTCATCGACGGGGACATCCGCCGTGGACGTTGCCGACGATCGATTCTGAACCGTCACCACGGGGAACTCGATCCGATTCGGTTGAGGAATGGTTTCAACAGTCCGAAAGGGAATGGTGGAACACCCTGTCCAGCCAGAGAGGGGGAGCAGCAGGAATCCCAGTGTGATGTAAGTGGGCACGTTCGTCATGGGGAGTGTCCCCTGTTGGAATGTTGGGATTGGCGAAGGGAAATTTGACCACAGGGACCGTCGCGAACGACAGCGGTCAGAATGGAAAGGGAACGATTACTGTTCTGGTTCGACACTGGGGACCTCATAAAGGCAATCCAGAATCAGTTGTGAGCCACACGAACACGTGATCTCAATGCTTTGAATGATGTCGCCATCTCGCTGAATGCGAATTCTGGGATCGGTCGTGGGGGTTCGATCGGAGACGAGCAGTTTCTGGGGATTGATCTGAATCCGATCCGCGGTGATGATCGGTGTTTGTCGTCGTAGCGTCATGAGTGGGTTCCGGTTGGGCTTCCTGCGAATGTTTGAAGACTCGATTCAGGTCGTGGAGTGTTTTTGACAGAGTTGCTTCAGACGAAGTTCGGCCGCGGCCAGGATTCGCGAGACACGGGATTCGGAGAGGCCAATCACTTCTCCAATCGCCCGTAACGTCAATTCCTTGTAGTGATACAAGGTGACGACGATTCGTTCCTGCTCCGTTAACTGTTCCATGGCATCGGCGAGTCGGGCTGCCTCTTCTTCTCGGCTGAGATTCGAGGAGGTGTCTTCTCGTTCGTCCTGGGGGGTGAGGTCATCACTCCAGGATTCGGGATGAGCCATCCGAATTGCGGAAAGGCACTTCTCCACACGTGCGACAGGAAGGCTGGTCTGTTGAGCGATCTGTTTCAGGGTCATTGGACTCCCAGCCTGCCGGATTGTTTGGGAGATCCGGGACCAGTCGGCGAGAACCTCCTGTGGCAGGGGGCAATTTCGTCGTAACTCATCCAGGATCGCGCCCCGAATTCGAGGGTAGGCGAACGTGGAAAATGGAACTCCGTGTTGTGGATCAAATCGGCGTGCCGATTCCACCAGTCCGAGAACGCCTGCCCCTTCGAGGTTTTCCCGATCCACGCCGGGGGGGAGATCGACGACCATTCGCCCGAGAATCTTCTTGACGAAACTCAAGTGGGATTCAATCAGCGCATCACAAGCGTTCTTCTCCGCGAGTGTTCGATAGGTATTGAGTGCCGCCTCCATGCGGGGACTCCTGGGAGAGAACAGGGTTCAGGATGAGGGATTCGGGGATCGGGTTGGCGGAGAGCACCTAATGGAAAGACATCTCTCATGTGCTTCCTTGCACCGAACGCTCTGGGTTGGGATATAACGCGGCAAGCGCGCGGTTCGCGCAGGTGAAGGAACGTGAGCTTAAAGGTCTTCCTCCTCAGCGAACGTGACGGTCCAGACGCGAGTCACGGCCGAAACAACGAGGCTGATCAGGGCAGCGCCCGCCAGGGAACGGAATAACACCGTTTCTGGTTCGTGTCGGAAAACGACCGTCAATAACGTGATCCCGCAACCGGATAACAGTCCGGCGTACAATCCCCACGGCGTGGAGTTTTTTGGTGTGGTCTTTTGGTTCATCCTTGCGACTCTGTTTCGGTTTGGTTCAGGACACTATGCGGCGCGCTGAGCGGGCGTGGTCTCGGTCGGATTCGCTGAAACGGGAGGATTCGCCTTGGGAAGGAGATCCTTCGCATCAAAGATCTGCTCCTCGCGAAAGACATCCACGGGATCCAGTTCCATATCGCTGGGAACTTCTTGATATGCAATCACCGGCAACGGAGGGACGGCCCTCTTCAACAGCTTCCGAACCGGTCGTCGGAGAGACTTCTCAACCAGCAGTGCCAAGGGAAGATTCTGTCGATGCGACCGTTGCCAGGCATCTCGAAGGACCGACAGGAGCTTCTCCAGTGTTCGCGGAGCCAGGGCGAGTTGTCCATCACGAACCAGTTCGCGGAATCTCGCCTCAAGCCGAGGTTCGAAGGCGACGATTCGCAACGCGCCTTGAGAATTCCGGGATCGCTCACAGACAAGCCGCCCGAGTTGGACTCGAACGGCGTCTGCCAGTTCATCGGGCGCCTTATGCTGCTGTCCACAATTCGAGATGGCCTCAAGAATGAACGCGAAGTCCGAAAGGGGAACCGAATCCTCGGCAAGCTGCTGCAAAACTTGATGAAGAACCGCCATCCGGACGGATTCCGACCGCAGTTCATCGACAATCGTCGGAGCGAATTGACGAACCTGATCCAGGAGTTCCTTTAACGCTTCGCGCGTTAGCAGTTCGTGGGCGTGCGACTTGAGCACTTCACCCAGATGAGTGATCAGCACACTCGCGGCATCGACGACCGTGTAGCGATGCGATTCCGCCTGATGTGTCAGCGAGGGATCGATCCATTTCGCCGGGAGTTGAAACGCCGGTTCCAGTGTCTCTTCTCCGGGGATGGCAACGGCCAACGAGTCGGGAGGAATTGCCAACATCTTTTCGGCTCGAAGCGTCCCTGAGCCAACGACCCGGCCGGCGATCAGAACGCGATACGCATCGGCGTGGAGATGGAGTTGGCTGCGAACGCGAATGGGGGGAATCCAAAGTCCCCGGTCCCGGGCGAGGTCTTTGCGAAGGGAAGTGATACGATCCGCCAGCGGCTTGCCCCGATGGGCGTTCACGAGCGTGATCAGCCCAGTTCCCACTTCAACGGTCGCCCGGTCACGAATCAGGAAATCGTCGATGCCATCGTCCGGAGGAGCTGTTCCATGAGGCCGTGGATCCGGCGGCGAGGACTCCGTCGAGGGAGTCTTGGATGGACGCCGGGCAAGCAACAGCAACAGTCCGATTCCTAATCCAAGAAATGGAAACTTCGGAATTCCGGGCATCAATGCCAAGAGTCCGATGACTCCCATTCCGATCCACAAGGGTCTCTCCTGCCGGAAGACCTGATGTTCGATTTCCTGTCCCAGCGTATGGTCCGAGGTGGTCTTGGTCACCAGAATCCCAGCGGTGATGGCAATGATCAGCGCGGGGATTTGGGAGATCAGCCCGTCGCCCACGGTCAGGATCGAGTACCGTGAGAGCGAGTCCATCAGCGACATGCCATGTGTCATGCCCAGGGCCATTCCGCCGATGAGATTGATTGCGGTGATGATCATCCCCGCGATCGCGTCACCGCGAACGAACTTACTGGCACCGTCCATGGCTCCATAGAACTCGGTTTCTTGAGCGAGTTGCTCGCGCCGATGTTTGGCCTCCTGTTCGTCAATCGCCCCCGCATTGAGTTCGGCGTCGATCGACATCTGTTTGCC
>JAGQQQ010000462.1 GCA_020426125.1 Planctomycetaceae bacterium | reverse complement strand
GTGGTTCTCGTCCGCGTTGTGGCCGCATGCGACGTTGGGCTGGCCGGACACGCAGCATGATCCACCGCTTGATTCCGATGTCGTCGCATTACAATCCGCATCAGAGCCGCGACCGTTAGGGAGCGGCAACACGGGTGAGCGGCCGCTTCCTGACGGGCGCGGCTCTGAGGGGAACGCCGTTCTGGACTATTTCTATCCGGGCTCGGTGCTCATTACATCCCGCGACATCATCACGCTGTGGGTCGCGCGGATGGTGTTGACCGGGCTGTACAACATGGACGATGTGCCGTTCCGGCATGTGCATGTGCATCCGAAGATCCTCGACGGCTTCGGGCAGACGATGTCGAAGTCGAAGGGGAACGGTGTTGATCCCGTCGACCTGATCGAGCGGTATGGCACCGATGCCGTCCGGTTTACGATTGCTTCCTTCGCTGGCGAAACGCAGGACGTCCGACTCCCCATCAGTTGGGAATGCCCCAGTTGCAATGAACTGATCGATTCCAAGCTGTACAAGACGGACACGCAGACGGTCGTGGTTCCGTCAACGCTTAAAGGGAGTTTCCCCGTTCCCCAGGGGGCGCCGCGTCCCTTGCTGGTCTGCAAGAAGTGTAAGACGGAGAGCCAATTCTCCACGCCGCTATACGATCCCGATCCGAACGAGCCGATCGCCCGGATGGTCAGCGAACGCTTTGAATACGGCCGCAACTTCTGCAACAAATTCTGGAACGCCGCTCGGTTCGCGATGATGAACTTGGAGGGCTACACCCCTGGCGAAGTCACGGCCGACCAGTTGCAACTCGAAGACAAATGGATCCTCTCGCGGCTGTCGACCGTCGCCAACCAGATGACGGAGTACCTCGGCCGCTATCAGTTCGACGCCGCGACGCGTGCCGTCCGAGACTTTACCTGGAACGAGTTCTGCGACTGGTACTTGGAAATGATTAAGCCGAGGCTTCGCCAGGGGTCAGAGGTCGGGGGTCAGGGGTCAGGAGAAACGCGGGCAGTTGCCCAGCGTGTTTTGCTGAGTGTTCTTGATTCGCTGGTGCGGTTGTTGCAGCCGTTTACGCCGTTTATCTGTGAAGAACTCTGGCAACGGCTCAAAGAGATCGCCCAGGAACGTGCGCTGCCGTCCAGCGATTCGCAGTCGATTCTGACGGTCCAACTCGTAGCCGATGCCTGCATCATCGCGAAGTGGCCGGAGATTCCAACAAGCTGGCAAGATGACGCGCTCGAAAAGCGATTTGAGCGACTTCAGGAAACGATCGTGGCGGTCCGGAATGTCCGGGCGATCTACAACATCCCGCCGGGAACACCCGTCAAACTGCTGATGCGTGCGGCTCCCGATGTCGCGGCGGATATGCAGTCCGTCTCGTCGCAGTTCGACAACCTGACGAAGGCCGTCCTCGAAGCGGCTGGTGCGGAGGTCGAGCGTCCCAGCGGTTCCGCCAGCTTCTCCACCGGCGACGCCGACGGCTTCATCCCCCTCGCCGGCCTGATCGACACCCGCGCCGAACTCGAACGCCAGATCAAGGAAGCCGCCAAACTCCGCAAAATGATCGCCGGCCACGAAGCGAAACTGAATAACGAAAACTTCACCAGCAAAGCCCCGGAGAACGTGGTCGCCAACGTCCGCGAGACACTTGAGAACATGCAGAAGCAGCTGCAGAGTATCGAGGATATCATCGCGGATTTGAGCTAAAACGAACGTGTATTGACATCTCCCGTTCTAGCCACCCACTTCACGTGGGTGGCGAACGTGCGTCAATGAATCCGGGGCTTGTCGACAACGGCAAAGGAACCAACGGCATATGGCGACATCATTGCAATCAAGGCGAATGACGGTCAAAGAGCTTCTGGACTTAGAACGGCAGGCGACCGACGACATCCATCGTGAACTCTTCCGAGGCCAACTCCAGGAGTTTCCCGAAATGACGACTCGCAGCCCACGCCACTCGGCCTCAATCAGCAAGTTCTCCCAGCAATTGCTGAATTGGGCGGAAGCCAACAAGAGGCCAGACGCCATCGTGTGCGCCGGGGAAGTCCGCTGCCGAATGTCGACGGATGCGGAGAGTATCGTCGGTGTCGACGTTGCCTATTTCGAGGGAACGAGTTTTCGGGAAGATTTGGAGGACCAAGCCTATTTCGATGGCCCTCCCGTCATCGCGGTCGAAGTGCTGTCTCCATCCAACACACACGAACAGATCTCGCAAAGGATCAAAGAGTTTCTCGTCGCCGGCGTCCGCCAAGTTTGGATCGCGGATCCCGATTTTCAGACGGTGGCCGTCTACAAGGCGAATGTCCGTCCGACCATGTATTCGCACGGAGAGCATCTCATCGGAGCACCGGACCTTCCAGGCTTTGAATGCCCCGTCGAAAAACTCTTTGGCGGAACACAAGAAATGTGATCTCCTGCCAAGGCGAACAACTGAACAATGAAAACGTCACCAGCGAAGCCCCGGAAAACGTAGTCTCCAACGTCCGCGAGACGCTGGAGAACATGCAGAAGCAGCTCCAAAGCATCGAGGACATCATTCAGGATTTGAGTTAGCCATCGGGCAAATTTGCTTGGAATTTCGGTTTCCGATTCGAGAAGAGAAGGAGAGACCGACGCTACGCCAGGATTTCCTTCACCACATGCCCATGGACGTCCGTCAGTCGGCGGTCAATACCGTTCTGACGAACGGTCAGCCGTTCGTGGTTGATCCCCATTAAGTGCAGAATCGTCGCGTGGAGATCGTAACAATAGGTCTTGCCTTCGGCGGTCTGATAGGCCCAATCGTCGCTCCGGCCGTAGGTCGCGCCCGGTTTGACCCCCGCCCCGGCGAGCCAGGTGACGAAGGTGCCGCCGTTGTGATCACGGCCTTCTGAGCCCTGGGCAAAGGGGGTTCGTCCGAACTCCGTTGTCCAGATGAGGAGTGTGTCCTCCAACAGTCCCCGCGACTCCAGATCCGTGAGCAGCGCCGCGATCGGCTTATCGACGGTCGCCGCGATCGCAGGGAGTTCCGTGCGGATATTGCCGTGGTTGTCCCAGTTCTCGGCGGCCCCCTGTGGACCGCTCCAGACTTGAACGAAGCGGACGTCCCGTTCGATCAGTCGCCGAGCGAGCAGGCACCGTCGGCCAAAGTCTTCGGTCACCTTGTCGTTGAGGCCGTAACTCTTGTGCATGGACTCGGATTCCCGGGTGAGATCAAACGCCTCCGGAGCGGCGACCTGCATCTTCGCCGCCAGTTCGTAACTCTTGATCCGCGCTTCCAATTGAGTGTCCG
>JAGQQQ010000461.1 GCA_020426125.1 Planctomycetaceae bacterium | reverse complement strand
GAAAATTCCTTCCCAGTCGCTTGGGCCGCGTCCCCTATCTGCGAATCATTTGGCACCTCCGCCTGCGAGCCATCTGGTTTCTGAATCTCCGCAGACCGCTCCACCGCCTCCTTCAAATGAGAACGCAATTTTTCCCGCAACTGCTCGACACGACCATCTTCCCAGAAATCGCCGAGTTCTCCTGTTGACGTTTTTCAAAACACGATCCACCCACAAAAGCTGACGTGCCCCCTCCGGGTATGCAGCCGCATTAAGACATCTTGCGGTCTGGGCCGTCTCCCAATAGGCTGCCGGAACTCCCATTTGCTTTCGCATTACCGAATTTTCAGAACGTTCCAGATAGTTGACCAGGAAGGCTCTCCATGCGTTGTCTTCAGGATGTTTTTGCGGCGACGCCCTTTGTGGTGTCATTTGAGATCTTCCCCCCCAAGACGGAGCAGGGAGATGAGTCTTTGTTCGCCAATCTGGATCGATTGGCGGCCCGTTCTCCGGCGTTCATCTCCTGCACCTACGGGGCCGGCGGGAGTACACGGGCGCGGACACTGGAACTGTGCCGACTGATCCAGACTCGTTGGAGTCAGACGGCGACCGCCCATTTCACCTGTGTCGGGTCGACCCGTGATGAGTTGCTCGAATGGCTTTCGCAGGCTCACGAAGCGGGAATCGGGAATATCATGGCCCTTCGCGGCGACCCCCCGTCAGGAGAGACCACGTTCCAAAAAGTCCAAGGCGGATTGGGCTATGCGAATGAACTCGTGGCATTGATCCGCGAACAATTCCCCGAGATGGGAATTGGCGTGGCCGGATATCCAGAAAAACACCCGGAGGCTGAGAGCGAACAGGTTGACCTCGCAAATCTGAAAAGGAAGGTCGACTCTGGCGCCAATGCGGTCTTCACGCAACTGTTTTACGTCAACGATCACTACTTTCGGTTCCGCGATCGGGCGAGGGGACTGGGAATCGAAAAGCCGATTGTGCCGGGAATAATGCCCATCACTGAATTCTCTCGAATTCAACGAATCGTCTCGATGTGCAAGACGGACTTCCCCAATGATCTTGCCGCGAAGTTGGAAGCCGCTCAGGATGATCGAGAGGCCCAGTTCGAAATCGGTGTAGACTATGCGGTTCAGCAATGCCAGCAGTTAATTGACCAAGGGGCCCCAGGAATCCACTTTTACGTGCTGAACAAATCCGAAGCGTGTGAGCGGATTCTCGATGGCCTCCAGATTCCAGCAACGAGCTAAGGCCAAATAAATAACCGAGTGCGATTGTTGGACGCTCAAACGTAGAGAAATTCGAAAACCCAATTTCCAAATCTCAAACAAATCCAAAATTCCGAATTTCCCAATGAGGAAACAACTTGCGTTCCGG
>JAGQQQ010000460.1 GCA_020426125.1 Planctomycetaceae bacterium | reverse complement strand
GGGATGGAACTGGGGCTTGCTTCCTCCGCCGCGAAAATCGCTCAAACCGTCCCTGAACTCGCCGGTCATCCGCAAGTTTTGATCCCACCGAGTTTGAATGCCGTCGGAGACAAGCTGTTGGATCCCGTTTTGAAAAAGGCCGTTTCCGGCGATCAAGATCGCGCCCGAGCCGACTGGCTCAAAGTTCAGATGCCCCGGTTCAAACACGCTGACACCGAACTCGCGGACCTCGTCGCTTCGCTGGTGAGCTATGATCGGATTCCCGACGAAGCGGCTCAGAGCCATCCGGAGTGGAATCTTCCCGATGACGAATTGTTGCTCACCGGGCGGACTTTGATTGGAGCGGGGGCGTTCACTTGCATCGCCTGCCATCAGGTTGGGGACTATGTGCCCCGGAACGTGGCGATCGGGACGAAGGGATCCGATCTCAAAAACATCGGCAAACGGCTCCGCCCCGAATTCTATTACCGCTGGACCCGGGATCCGTTGCGAGTCGTTCCGGGAATGGAAATGCCGGCCTACAAAAAGCCGGTCCCGCATGTCTTGGACGAGGATCTCCACAAACAGTTGGCTGTGGTCTGGCGAGCCGTCAATGATGAATCGTTTCAAGCCCCGACCAACCCCACTCAGGTCGAACAGTTCTGGCAGGTTTCCCCAGACGGTCCGCCGAGAATTGTTCGCGACGTATTCACCGTTGATAAGGCCAACGGAAATGGCTTCATTGCACGAGCGATGGCGATCGGTCTTCCGAACAAACACGCATTGCTGTTGGACCTGGACGACGGAACGCTGCGCGGCTGGACCTATGGCGACTTCGCCCGCCAACGGACCGAAGGCAAGAGTTGGTACTGGGAGCTCGCGGGGTCTCCCGTGGCGGAAGGGCTGGCCCCCCACAGTGATTGGCAGATCCGGTTCGCCGATGGATCCATGGATCTCCTCTTTATGAAGACGCCGTCTCAGTTGAAGCTCGACCACTATGAAACACGGGGAGACTCCGTGCACATCGATTGGCATGCCGAGTTTCCCGCTGACCAGACGAAGATCTCTCAGTTCCGAGTCACAGAAACGATTTCGCCGATCCAACGTGGCTCGCAAACCGGTTGGAAACGTGAAGTCCGGGCAACGGGGCTGCCACCCGGCGCAAGTCTCGGACTTGGTCACAACGCCAGCTGGGAAGGTCATTTCGACGCCAGTATGAATGTGAAAGACTCCGCGACCGAACGAGAGGACTCGCTGGTCTGGTGGAGCAATGACGAAGGACAATTGAGTGTTGAGTACCTCGCTAAGGTTCCCGGGCAACCCACGATCCCTGTCCCCGAGAAGGTGGTGTTGCCGTTTGAAGAACCGATCACGACGCTACCTGGGTACACGGGTCAACGATTGCGGCTTCCTGAGACCATCATGCCGACGTCCATCACCTGGGACCAAAACGGAAAGCTGGTTTTCACCTCTCTCAAGGGGCACGTCTATCGCGCCATCGACACCGATAAGGACGGTCTTGAAGACGAACTGCAGACCATTGAAGAAGGTCTCGCGGCGCCGTTTGGCATTCTCACCGACGGTGCGGACTTGCTGGTCGCTCACAAGCCGGAACTGCTGCGATTGATCGACGGCAACGGCGACGGCCGCGCCGATGAACGCCATGTCATTGCCGACGGCTGGGGCTACACCGACAACTATCACGACTGGACGACGGGGCCTGTCCGTGGAAAAAACGGCGAGATCTTTCTCGCCTTGGGAAGTGACTACGCGCAACAGAAACGGGACCGCCAGCGGGCTCAATGGCGCGGCAAGGTCCTCCGTCTGGGATCCAATGAACAGCTTTCGCCGTTTGCCAGTGAGTTGCGGTATCCGATCGGCATCGCCGCCGACGGCCAGGGACGCCTCTTCGTGACGGATCAGCAGGGTGTGCAGAACACCTTCAACGAGATCAATCTCGTAACCGAAGGCGGCCGATACGGCGTCCCTGGTCTGCTGGATGAAGACGTTCCCGAGAAAATCCCGACGACGATTCAGGTTCCCCATCCCTGGACAAGAAGCGTCAACGGCATCTTCTTCCTGCCCGATTCGCTGGACAGTCCCTTCGCGGGACACGGGATCGGTTGCGAATACAACGGCCGTTTTCTGGTGCGATTCACAACGCAATTTGTCGACGGCGCTGCTCAGGGAGCGGTTTATCCTTTCACTCGCAGCGACTGGGAGTCCGATTTGAACACGTTCCTGGGACCGATGAGTGGAGCTGTCTCCCCGACGGGAGACATTTACATCGGGAGCATCCATGACTCGGGTTGGCTGGGGGGCCGCAATACCGGGGAAATCGTCCGCCTTAAGAAGACGGGCAACATCCCCAACGGCATCCGCGAGGTCCGCGCAACTCACGAGGGATTTGCCATCGAGTTTGTCCGACCAGTCAACAGGGATTGGGCCACACGAACAGAGAGCTACGCAATCTCCGCTTACACCCGAGTCTGGCAAGGCTCCTATGCAACCGATGACTCTGAGCGTCATGCTCCGAAGATAGTCGACGTGAAACTGGCTGAAGACGGCACAAGCGCCCTATTGACCATCCCGGATCGTCGCATCGGATTCGTTTATGAATTCCAACTGAACGGCGAGGGCGATTCGGTCAAAACTCTGTTTCCCACGTTTGCAGCCTTTACGTTGAATCGAATTCCGACAGACTTGCATTGAGAATTTCTGCCATGTTCTGTGCGTGAGAGGCCCCGTTCCCTCAATGCGTGCAGATGAGAAAGGACGCCCAATATCCACCAATGACACTTTTCCTTGCGCCCTCTCGACATGAGAGCAAACGCGGGTTCATTTGAAGAAGAGAGAGTGTACAGGCGACCCGAATGGGGCGCACCAAGAGTTGCGGATCGTCATGAAGTCTGAAGAATGAGGGGATCGTTACAGCGCCGCCCAGATTTGCCCAAATGCTTCCAGTGTCCGGTCGATGTCATCGACCGTATTGAACGGTCCCATGCTGATACGGACCGTTCCGCCCAGAACCTTCGTCGCGAGTGCTTCATGGGCCATGGGGGAACAGTGGAGTCCCGCTCGGGTTTCGATTTGAAAATGTTCATCCAGTAGCGATGCCAAAACCTGTGGGTCGACTCGCTCGCTGGAGACACTGACGACGCCGACGCGAGGGGAGTCGTCAGCGAAAGAATGAACGGTGAGGCCTTGGAAGCTTCGAAGTCCCGCAATCAGCGGGATCGCAAGTTGTTCTTCCTGCAACTGGATCTTCGCAACCCCCTTCTCATCAATCCACTTGAGCGCCGCCTCCAAACCGAAGAGTCCCGGCGCATTGTGATTCCCCGCCTCGAAACGGTCGGGAAGGGTGGTGGGTTGAGTCGCCTGTTCACTCGTCGTTCCGGTCCCCCCCTGTCGGATCGGGACAAGTTCCTCCGCGAGATCCTTTCTGAGGATCAAGAGTCCGGTGCCGAGCGGGCCGAGCAGTCCTTTATGGCCGGGACAGGCAAGGAGATCGACATTGAGTTTTGAAAAAGACATCGGAAGATGGCCCGCCGTCTGCGCGGCATCCAAGAGAACGAGAGCCCCATGTTCATGGGCGAGGCGAATCACCTCCTCGATCGGTTGAATGATCCCCGTGACATTCGACGCATGAGTCACACAAACGAGGCGAACGGATCGAACCTGAAGTTCCCGTTCAAGTTGCTGAATGTCCAATTGTCCGCGGCCGTCGTCTCCGATGATGACCGTGTGTCCCCCGGTCGCAGCAAAATGGGAAAGGGGACGCAGCACGGAGTTATGGTCCCAGACGGTGGTCAGAGCCACGTCTCCCGGTTTGAGGAGGCCGTGAATCGCCAAATTGAGTGAGTCCGTGCCGTTGAAGGTGAAGATGACCTGTTCGGGACGAGGAACGTCGAACAATCGCGCGGCACGCAAACGGCATTGGTCCACGGTCCGTTGAACTTCGATCCCCGTTTTCGTGGCTCCCCGGCCGACTGCGTTTCCAAGATCACGCAGATAGTGCAAGACCGCTTTATGGACGGCATCCGGTTTGGGAAAGCTGGTCGCCGCATTGTCGAGATACACCCGGCGACTGTCACTCACGACATGGTCCCCACGAGGAAGACTTTGAGGGTACGGGCGCCATGGGCTCCCTTGACCAGCGATTGCTCAATGTCCGCCGTCTTTGATGGTCCACAGATAAAGCACCCAAATGCCCGTTGGGCTGGGGTGATCTGTTGATAGGCCTGATACATATTGGACAGAACTGAGTTGCGAGGAATGACGAGCGCCAGATGTTGCGTGACGAAAAACAGAACCCGCTCGGGAACATGTTCATCGTCCACCCAAATGGCCCCATTCTCCGCGACTCCAAGATGTCCCGGAAGGACAGCGAGATCCACATTCTCCAGTTGATGCGGATCTTCGATCGCGGAGAAATCGAACTTGTCCTCCCAGAAGCCGGGGACGCACGAGACAATGGTCTGGCTCTTCTCTGTCCATTCCTGAAGATGGCCCGCGATTTCTTCGAGTGCGTCGACTTCGATCAGTTCTCCGCCGACCCCTTCGAGCAGTTCACGAAACTGCGCGATGGGATCTTCGTACGTGATCCACGACCCCTCCAACTCTGGCAAGGGAGTCGACTGCGGCAGGTTCCGTCGGATCGATTTTAGAATGGCGTCGCGAGAACTCATGGAGAAGCGGATCGCAAGGGAGTCGGAATGTTCTGTTCTTGTCGAGCGGGCAGTTCGGTTCGATCGAGTTGGCTGCGAGTTAGACGGTCGCCAACACGGGAGGGCCAACTTGCCAATTCGCTCCATCCCGCAGGACGCGGCGGTAGAGCGTGTCCCGTTCGACCGGTTCGCAACCGGCTTCACGGATCAATCGATGGAGTTCCGACACCGTCAGCCCCTCTGGGGTCTTGGCTCCGGCATCGTGGTAGATCAATTCGTGTACGACAGTTCCATCGAGATCATCGGCTCCGAAGCTCAGGGCAATCTGCGCGGTCGCCTCGCCGAGCATGATCCAATACGCCTTGATATGGTCGAAATTATCCAGCATCAGCCGGGAGACTGCGATGGTCCGCAGGTCGCGATGCCCGGTTGGCTTGGGAATTTTAGCCATTCCGGTGTTCTCGGGATGGAAGGCGAGCGGAATGAAGGTCTGAAAACCGCCGGTTTCGTCCTGCAAGTCGCGCAGTCGGCAGAGATGGTCGATGCGATGCCGGGCTTCCTCAATGTGGCCATAGAGCATCGTCGCATTCGAACGCAGACCCAGTTCGTGAGCGGTGCGGTGAATCTCAATCCAACTGCCGGAATCCGCTTTGTGCTCGCAAATTTTGGAGCGGACCTCTTCGTCAAAGATCTCCGCTCCTCCACCGGGAAGGCTCCCCAATCCGGCGTCCATCATCTGTTCCAGAACCCAGCGATACGGCTTCTTCGTGATGTGGGCGAACCAACTGATCTCCACAGCCGTCCATGCTTTGATGTGAATCTCCGGCCACGTGTCGTGAATCACCCGGACCACATCGACGTACCAGTCGAACTTCTTGAGATGGTGCAACCCGCCCACGACGTGAATTTCTGTCGCTCCGGCCGCCTTCGCTTCGAGGACTCGTTCCCGAATCATGTCATCCGAAAACAGATAGGACTTTTCGGATTTGAGGTCCGAGCGAAACGCACAGAACGTGCAACGGTAGACGCAGACATTCGTCGGATTCAGGTGAATGTTGGTGTTGTAGTAGGCGACGTTGCCGTGTTTGCGGGTACGAACACGGTGAGCCAGTTGGCCCAGGGAATTCAGGTCCGCGTGCTCATCAAGGTACAGGCCATCGTCAAAGGTGAGCCGCTCGCCGGAATCCACCTTCTCCGCGATGGCCAGCAGTTGAGGGTCATTCGTACGCAGTGTCATAGTGTGTGTTTTCCCAAAGGGAATGACAGGCTTTGACAGCCTGATCTGGTTTCTGAACCGATGGAACGGATAGGAGACCGATGTCCTGAATGCTCCGTCCGGAGGAGAACCGCAGTTTGTGAATTCACTTAACTGGATGGGAGGCGACCGAATCCAGGTTCAGTAGGTCATGAGGGGGGGAAATTTGAAGTCCGAATCTCGAAATCCGAAACAAATTCGAAGCTCGAAATCTCCAAACCCCTGTTTGCCACCCATTTTTGTCCTTTGGATTTGGGGCTTGTTTAGAGTCTGACTCGGAGTCATGCGCGCACCGTGCGCACACGTTTCAGGCCGTCGCCGTATTGTGTTCACTGTGAAGGGATTAGGAACTAGGAATGAGGGGAAGGCGATGTGGGAATTGTGGACTTTCCGTGTCCCTAACCCCTGGCCCCTGATCCCTCGCGGCCTCAAACGGATCTCCTTTTTGGTTGCGGCCACAAGGCCGCG
>JAGQQQ010000459.1 GCA_020426125.1 Planctomycetaceae bacterium | reverse complement strand
CGCCCATCGGGTTGTTGGCGGTGATGGGGCCATCGAGGAAGGACCACTTCGGCTTCCCGGCGTTCTGCTGCTGGAGCTTGCGAAAGACGTCGTGCTCCTGCCAGAAGCGGAGCATCTCGTGTTCGCCTTCGAGAAAGTTGGCCTGTTCGACTTTTTGAAACATGGTCGGGTCCGTCGGGGATGTGTCGCATCCCGGATTGAGTCTCAATGGAGGTCAGGCTGTGCCTGACAGAGGTTGGTCATTCAAGGGTTGTCAGGCGGGGCCTGATCTACGGGGGGCCGTGGATGGAACACCGCTTAGCCGCGGCCTCCCTCACAGCAGGTTTCGCAGATGGTGTGGCATCGGGAACACTGCCGTTTCTGGCGAATCTCGATCAGCTCTCCTCCGCACACCGGACACGCGGGGAGCGAACTCTGTTCGGAACAGCGGTCATGCGACTCGGAGCGACGGGATTCGGCCATGGCGGAGTCCGTTCGTTTTGGGGTGATCCACAAACTCGGTTTTGCAAAACAACAGGTCGGAAAGTCTAAAAGACGTTGGCCCATTCTGCGATGGTCGCCCCCGAATTCCGTGATTCTGCGTTGGACATCGCCGATTGTTCCGTCCGTTGAGCCGCAAGCCCAACGAGCTGCGTACGCTGTTGGTGTTACCGCGAAACGGCTTACGGCGACGGCGTCCCATCGGTGTCTTCCGAACTGTTCGGGTTGTGGCCGCCAGATTCCCCGCGTAAAACAACGGTCGCAGACGTCTCCAAGACAAGAAGAGTGGGGGAGACGATTTCGGGCGGTGCGAGGCGAAAGGTCCATTTCAATCATGACGACTGGAAACACCGCTCGGAAAATGGCAAGGCCGGGGCTGACGGTTGTTCTGGGGACATGGCTGCTCGTGTCGTCCGCGTTCGCCGCTCCGACGGATGGCCAGGCGTTAACGGCCATCTTCGGCGATGATGTGATCGCGTCGAACGTGGCGGTGATCCGTGCCACGGCATCCCGCATGAACGCGGCGGACCGGTATGAGTGGCTGGCGGGCAGTTTGCTGCCGTCCCCCACGCATGAGTCGATTCGATTCGCTGGCGACTTCGAGCGTGAGGGAGTTGTGTCTCCCATTCTTGATCTGGTGACAACGGCTAAGGAACTGGATCGGCTGGAAGAATTGAGGCAACGGGTTCTCGACCGCAAGGCGGTTGGGGAGGTGAACGCCCGACGACAGCTTGCTCTGCTCGGGCTGATTGCGATGGAGCAAGGCGACTTATCCGACGCAGCGAAACGGCTTCGTGATATGAGCCATCGATTGGCGGACGAGACGTTTGCCGAACTCTCGTCCCGTTGGCCGGAAACATTGCTGCTTAAGGCGGCGGTTGAGCATGAGGAACTTCGGGACCTGGCCGATGAAGTTCTTGAGCGGATTTTGGCCCAACAGATTCGAGTTCCCCATCACAGTGGGCCGCTGGAATGGGACCAGCAGATCGCCGGGATTCGGGGCCGGTCGCGATATCTGCGGATCGTTGGAGCCCAGACAGCCCCGCAGCCGTTCCCCTCGGCTCCGCCGTTGCGGCAGTGGCAGTCGGTTGCGCACAGCAGTGCGGAGACTCTGGGAAAAGGGTTTCCCGCGATGCACTGGCATCTCGATGGCCGGACCGTCCACAAACTGGCGAGCCACTTTGATACCTTTCTGACCTTTGGATGTCCGCTCACGGGGGACTATCAGATCGAATGCGACATCAGCGGGTTCGACTATCGCGAAGGACAATTGATGGTCGGCGGAGAGTGGCTCTGGCTGCACTTCTCGCATGAGACGTTCGACCTGGGCAATATCAACGGCCAGTCCCGGCAAGTGTCGATGGATCCGAAACTGTCGCTAGTCAATGACTGGGTCCACTATCGCTGCACGGTTCGGGGCGGAGTCTGTTCACACTTCGTCAACGGCCGTCTGCTGCACACCCAGGAGTTGGGGGAACATCCGTTTCCTTGGGTGGCGATCCGGAGTCCATATTGGGCGTCGACAAGCGTGCGAGATGTTCGGATCACGGGAACGCCTGAGATCCCCCGAACACTCCGGCTCTCCGACGATCCTTCTCTCCGGGGATGGCGTTCGTATTACGATGGGATGGAAGCGGACTCCCCCGGCTGGGAGTACGATCCTGATGTCGAACCCAATGGCGGAATCGTCGCGGCCAAGTCGCCCAAAGCAAAAGGGACCGCTCAAGAGCATCTGCTCCGGTACTTCCGTCCGCTGTTTGAGGATGGAGTGATCGAGTACGAATTCTTTTATGAGCCGGGCGAGTCGCTCGTCTCGCCGACGTTGGGGGATCAGGCGTTTGTGTTAGGGCCAGACGGTGTTCGAGTCCATCAGTTGACAAACGGACGCTGGGACAGGAGTGGACTCGATCCGGCCAACTTCAGCGAGGTCGTTGCTGAGGGTGCGTGCCCCTTGGTCTCCGGGTGGAATCGGCTTCGTCTGGAAACGATTGGCGACACCGTCCGGCTGCGCCTCAATGATCGTCCTATTTACGAAGGGGAAATTGCCCCGATCAATGATCGGACGTTTGGGTTGTTCCATGATCTGGGGGAAACGGCGGTCCAAGTTCGCAATGTCACTTGGACCGGATCCTGGCCGAACGAACTTCCTTCGCTTCCTGAGCAGGAGCTGCGATCCACCGAACTGGACGAGGTCGATCAGCGCGTTGCGAAACTTTCCCAGGAGCTGTTCTACAACTTTTCGACGAGTCCGAAACTTGTGATCCGTGGGCAACAGGGCGTGCCGTTTTCCGATCAGCAGTTTCTCACGCAGACGAACGATCCCGGAGCGAAGGTCAAAGTCCAACAGGACGGACTCTTCATGAGCCGCGGTCCGAGTCAGCCATTCACGGATGTCTGGGTGGGTCGCCGACTGCGGATTCATGGGGACTTCGATGTCGTCGCGGAGTTTGAAGGACTCGAATTGAAAACCCCGCAAGATGGCCACGCCTTAATCAGCCTGACGGTCGTCACGGAAGATGACCTGACCACGCACACGGGAATCTGGTACGGCGTCTATGCCCATCCCGGGATCGATCGCCGTCGCTGCGCCCAGGTTCAATTCACTCGCTACTACGAGAACGAAGTCGCACTGGAATTTCCCGCGCTCTTTGCCGAAGCATCGGACTCCGGTCGATTGCGGATTGTCCGCATTGGCGAGGAGATGTTCTATCTCGTCGCGGAAGGAGATTCCCCGGGTTACCGTTTGCTCCACCGCGAGAAGGTCAATGCCGACCCGATTCGGATCGACGGCCTCCGCCTCACCGGCGGGACTTACGACAACGTGAATCCGCCACAGGGATCCGCGCGCGTGCTTTGGAAGAGCCTGCACGTGAAAGCGGAGAAGATTGATGGCCGACCACCCGGCCCCATTCGTCGCGGCGAGTTCTTCTTCTTTACGAGATAACGGGCAGGGGGGCCTTTGCAACCGTTATCGAATTGGGAGATAGATATCCGTTTTCAGGTCCAGAACTGGAGTTTCTTGGGGGTCGTTCCGGTAGATCTCAAAGCCGGGTGTCTTCGCGATTTTCAGTTTCTGATAACGCGCCACTTGATGGGCGGCGGCCCAGCCGTTGCCGATATGGTTGTAGCTGCCGAGTTGTTCAACGTGGAATGCCTTCGTTTTGGGAATCTTCTCGAACACCAGACCGGCCGGGGGCGCGGAGACCGATTCTGGAACGGCGAAGCCGCTGGTGTAGTCGAATGTCCGGTTCTTCATATCGATGTTGTGATAGATGGAGATCGCCTCTCCATTTGTCGGGAGATTCTTCTCCTCCAGGCTTCGCCGCGCAACCGTGAAAGCGGCTTCCATCGATGTCCCAATCTCATCGAAGCTGCATTTCCGGCGGACGCCAGCGATGGCGTAGGGGCCGTCTGTGACGACGCCGTGGACTTTGGTTTCCCCCTGAACGCTGCCAAGTTCGATCCGCTCTTTCAGCATCCGCAGTCCCCGTTCGTAGTCGAGGCCGATGAAGGTTTCCATCATCGAAGTCATCCAGAACATGAACCAGGGGAGCGAACCGTTCATATGCCAGGTGACGCGGGTGCCGTCTCCTCGGGGAGCAAAGTCGAAGGCGACCTTCGACGTTGATTTGAATGGTTTCAGAAACCGAATCTCATCCTCGATCCGTCTTCCTCGTTCGAGGAATTCGTGTTCCAGTTCGCCCGCGCCGACGGCGTCTCCCGTCCACGAATACATCGAACCGACCGACCGGGGATCATCGGTGACTTTAACCTCCGCCTCCGGCTCACAGCAAAGCCAAGGTGACCAGCTGGCCCAAGTGCCATAGTCCGCGACGACGTCGAAGACTTGCTCGGGGCTGGCTGCGATATCGATCGATCGGGACACATGAAACTTCGGCATGATGCGGCTCAAGTCGGGAGTTCGAATTTGAGATTCAACATCAGCGTACCGCCATTTAGCCGGGCACTTCTAGTGCCCGCTCCGGCATGCTTGCGAATTTCCCAGAAACTCACCCAGCGTGGCGACGGGCCGGGTCTTCCAGCCGATCCATCACAATCTCCGCCACACGGTCAGCCTCGAAGTGCGGTTCGTACGACCATTCAGGAAGCGTCCCCAGAAATTGGCGAACCATCCCCCGCTTCGAGAAGCTTTCGTGGAACCGTTCGAACTTCTTCGGTCGTCGTTTCGCAGCGAGCATTTCTAGGTGAACGGGACGTCCGGTCGCCGTCGCTTCCGAGATCATCGAGACGGAATCGCAGGTCACAATGAAATGCGATGCCTTGGCCAGGACATGCTGGTACGGGTTTTCCGTTTCTCCCGTCCAGACGAAATGGCGATTGCCGAAGGTCCGTCGTAGAGCATCCACCGCGTGGTCGGGTGTCCGTCTTGACGGAAGAATGGCCAGTTTGATCCCCGACGATTCGGCCACACGGAGTCCCGCGATGAGTCCCGCGACATCGTCCCGGGAGAAGGGGTAATACTTGTTGGGGCCTCCGAGCAGCACCCCCGCGAAGGGTGACTTCAATTCACAAAGTCCCGCCGGACTGTCTTCCTGACGAAGTAATTCCAGCTTGCGTGGGGAGAGCGGATGCAAAGCTCCCAGGGTGTGGATGACGTTCGGCCCGAGAATCCGGTCATGTTCGGGCGTGACCACGAGATCAAATTCGTTGAGATCCGTCCCCGGATTCTGAAGGTGGATTGAGATCGGCTGCGGGGTGAACGTTCTTCTCACGAGCACGGACGCCATCGCGGCGGAGCGACCGCAGGAGATGAGAGCCTTCGGCTTCGGACGGACGGGAAACCGGCGGTCCTGCTGGAGAATTCGACTGGATGTCGGCAACCAGTTCACAGGGAGCAGTTTCCAAGGGAGCCGCACTCGCGATTCAAATTGCTCGTGAAACCCGCCGAGCGCCTCGCACAACCCGAGGATTTGACTCCGGTGCCCAGCCGCACCATCTCCGATGCCCCAACTCATGACCTCCCAGTCACGGGGAACAAACGGCAGCAGGTGCGGTCCCAGATCGGTCGAAGACATCCTTGTCTTTTCGGCAACAGGGCAACTTGTTCAAGTTGGGGAAGAGTCCCGGAACACCTCGCTGGCGTCAAGAGAAGTCCCGAGAATTGTCATCTGCCATCAAGACAGTTCGTGTGAACTGTTGATTTCGAAGGCAGTTTGGGGGGAATGGCAGGAATGGGTCGTCGATAGTTGCGGAGGCTTAGTTCATGAATGGGATGGATTCCTCACGCAAATCCGAGAGACCGATTCCACGACGCGGTCGGGTTCCACGGGAATCCCCAAGACCACTGTGGCCCCCAACTCGCGCGCAAGCGACTCAAATGCCCAGTGGTTGTTTCGGACCAAGCAGACAATCTCACATCTGGAACAACGACGCAGGGATTGGATGTTGTCGAGCGCGCCCTCGGACGCATTGCATTCCAGGACAATCACAGCCGGACTGCTTCTTGAAAGCTTGATGGGGGCCTGCTCCGGATCGCACCAGTGAACTTTGATTTCTGCCCGAGAGGCCAATGCCTTGTCGAGCAGCGTTGTCCAGCGGGGTGCAGCCTCGTGAACATCAATCCGGCAATGGGCCATCGGGTGAGACAAATGTCCGGTCCTCGTAGTTTCCGGCCAAAGAGTTGTTCATCGGCAAGTTCAGAAATCCCACGCTGTCCGAAGCAACATCAGTCCCCCGCAACTCCAGAAAAACAAAGAGAATGCGATGAGTGACCGTATCGAGGATCGGACAAACTGCGTTCTCTCGAAACTTCGCACTGCGAGTATCGTGAACGGAGCGGCGGGGAGGAAGCCCATGAGAAAGACCCATTCGTGGGGCAAACTCAACCTTTGTAAGGCCAGAAAGTACCCCAGGCATACAAGCAAGAACCCGAGGCCGGTCAATCTCGACTGAACCCGAATGGTTCGCGTCGCCTCAGGTCGCGATGCGCGAGTGCCGGCCCAGATTGTCAGCAGAAAGATCGAAAACAACGATGCGGGCCAAGTGAAATGGAATGGCTCCTGGCCATCGTTCAGCAATGGCGTCGCGATGACTCCGAGAAGAATTCCCGCACAGCAGAAGACCAGAAACGGCGCTGAACTCCCCGGTCTCCGAATCCTTATCGCTCCCCAGCAGACAGCAGCCGCACCGAGCGACAGTAGCAACACCACCAGGCTTTCGAAAAACCAACGAGACAACTCGTGAACATCCGGGCGCATGAACGGGTGTTCGCGTTCGCCGTTGAGCAGCCAGGACCAATCCGTTCGCCGGGATGTTGGCAAATCGGTGGGAGCGATGGCGGTTTGCTGTTCCTGTTCGGTGAGTTGTCCCTTGTCCTTGACGCTCGCACAGACGGCCCGCGAATGGCTTCGCAGAAAGAGTCGGCCATCGGCGAGTGCTGGTGAGGTCCAACAGACTTCATCCGGAAACAAGGACACTCTCCCCAACTCAACGTACCGCTCCGCACTCTCCTCCGCGAGGATCAGTTCTCCAGTGTCGGCGAAGAGTAGAAGTTTTCCATCGACCGCGATGACAGAGGCCTGACCGACGTCGGACGTCGACCAGTGAACTTCTCCCGTTTGCAGGTCGAGGCAACGGAACTCTCCGCGCGAAGGCCGATGGGCTTTGGATTGCGGATCGCGGAGGTCGAAGCCATAGATCTTTCCATTGACTAGCGTGGCGGAGACCACATCGTTCGAGAACTGAGCATTGTGCCAGAGTTCACGAGCGATGATTTGGCTTGTGCGTGGTTCCTGTTCCCAACTGAGTTCGTAAGCTGTGGCGCCCGCTTTGAAGGGGGCCGACAACACCAGGATCGGCTCCTCATAGAGCGGCGATGCGGAGTGTTCGTCGTAGCCGTGCGAGAGACGCTGCTTCCAAACAATCTTCCCCGTTTCCAGTTCGTGAACGACAACATCATTCTCCAGATATGCCAGAACGAGAGAGCGGCCTTCCAGTTTGAAGGGAAAAATCGAGGCGTAACTTGCGCTGCTGCTTCCGTTTGTCCAGACCGTCTTTCCCGTTCGAGGGTTTAAGGCGATGACCGACGCCCCATCGCCCCCGACCGGCAATAAGAGAAGGTCATTGAAAAGAATCGGCGACGCGGAGTACCCGAAGTCGGTCCCGCGGCCTCCGAATTGTGTGTTGATATTGACCGTCCACACAACATCGCCGGTGGGGCTCTTCAGACAACCGACGAGACCATCGGGTGAGGCGAAGTAGACGTGGTTTCCGTCGACAGCTGGCGTCGACCGCGGTCCCGGATAGATTCCCAGCATCTCGTAGGGGGCTTCGTACCGATGCTCCCAAAGTGTTTTGCCTGTTTTGGCATCAAGGCAGATCACGTATTGGCCATAGACATTCTGGTACTGCGTGAAGCATCGGTCCCTGGCCACCGCGAGGCTAGAGTAGCCCTGTCCCAGTTCTCGCGCCCAGAGAATCAGTGGTTCCTCAACGTCCCATTGATCATCCAAACCGGTCTCCTCGGAAACTGACCGACTGTTCTTCCCACGCAGATTCGGCCAGTCGTCGGCGAATGAGAGAGAGCCGAGAACGACGATGACCAGCGGCGCGAACCAAAACTCGGGAAAACTGCGGATCATGTCTCGATTGAAACCTGAAAAAGGTGATGAGTCACTCTCTTTGAGAAAGGTCGTCGCCCAGCGAAGCTGGTCAGTCCCGTCGACCGAGTCAGGCGAATGTGGAGAACCGCGTGAACACGCGATCAGATTCTGTTTACGCTTACAATGGTCCCTTCGGCTGGGCCGATTTTGCGGTCTGCACGTGTCAAACCGGAAAAACTTGCCGACGGAGGGGGGCGAGGTCGAAATCCCTACTAGCAGAGGGTGGCTGTCCTGACAAGGCGGTCCGTCTCACCGTTCACAACCCATTTTCTCATAAATGGTTGTGAATCCCGTCCAAGAAATCACTGCCCCTGGATCGGCATGGGCGTAGAATTGCACGATTCAACGAACGTGAATCTGATTGATTGTGGTTTCTTGACGACGGAAGAGTGACAGTCTCCCAAACTGGGGGCTGACATCAACGGGAGATCGGCACCATGGCCAGAAAAGATGCCCTCTTGAGAATTCATCAGCGACTCGTCCAGCAACGGGACGAATTGCGTCGAAAACTCGAATTTCAAGGATCGACCTTTCGCGGCGCCGCCGAACCGGGTGACGCCGGAGATATTGTCAGTTTTGATACGGAACAGGAGGCGGAGTCCCGATTGGTTTCTCTGGAAACCCGTGAATTGGCACGGATTGAGTGTGCCATTCAAGCGATTCAGGACGGAACCTATGGACGGTGCGAATTTTGCTCCGACCGGATTCCCGTGGCTCGGCTGAACGCGGTTCCCCACACGACCAGTTGTGTCCGCTGTCAGGAAAAGTTGGAAAGACGGCGAACCCGAAACCGTTTGAATACGGACTGGGAGTCGGCTTGTGAGTTTGAAGCTCGCGAAGCAGACCGGGAACTGACGCCTCAGGACATTCGTTTTGATGGAAGTTGATTGACTCGCGAGGGATCAGAATGGGACATCGGAAGTTCACGGCGAATCAAGTCATCCTCCTCGGAGCGAGTTGTCTCGCGGCCTGCTGGTCGTTGGGATCCTCGACCACCGTCTTGGCCCAGGACGCCCGATTCTCCGGGTCTCAGACGATCACGAGCCGGTATCTCGGAACGGATGTCTCAACGTCTGGATTGAGAGACGCAGGACGGCATCTGGCCGCTGTCGCCGCTCGAGCCAATCCGGCGGTGGTCCACATTGAGAGTAAACATCAAACGACCAAGGGAGTCACCGAAGAAACCGGGTCGGGCGTGATTGCCACCCGTCCCGCCTCTGGTCGGACGGCTCTCGTGATCACGAATCGCCATGTTGTCGCCAATGCGGCCCTTCGACAGATTGAGATCCGCTTGTACGATGGCCGCGTGGTGTTTCCGGTCGAGAAGATCGAAGATCCCGACAGCGATCTCGCCGTCTTGAAGATTCCGGACGTTGGAGTTGATCCGCTTGAATTTGCTGACAGTGACAATCTGGAAATCGGGCATTTCGTGTTGGCGATGGGGAGTCCCTTAGGGCTTTCGCAATCCGTGACGCTGGGGATCGTCAGCGCCAAGGCGCGCCGCGCTTTGGATCTGCCGGGGCGCCGGGTGATCAATCAGGACTTCATTCAAACGGACGCCGCGATCAACCCCGGAAACAGCGGGGGACCACTCATCGATCTCGATGGCCGGATCATCGGCATCAACACCGCGATTGCCTCTCAAGGGGGGGGGAACGAGGGAATCGGATTCAGCATTCCCAGTAACTTGGTGCAATTCATCGTCGATCAGTTGTTGACCCACGGCCATGTTCGACGTGGATATCTCGGGGTCGAACTGGACCAGAATTACGATTTGGAGACCGCGCGGCGGAATTCCCTGCAACGGCTCTATGGGGCACGTGTCACCGTGGTCATCGACAAAACTCCCGCCGCCAATGCGGGACTTCGCGCAGGGGATATCATCCTCAACCTCGATGGCGTCGAGATCGAAGATGAGAACGACCTGATCAATCGCGTCAGTTTGACACCCGTCAACAAGCAGGTCCGAATGATCGTCATGCGAAGTGGACGGATGGAAACACTGTTCGTGACGCTGTCCGAACGCCCGACCGATGAGCGAAGCGAACTTCCTCAGCAGATGCAGCCCGCTGTTCCGGCACTCGAAGAATATCGGAACGCCTCATTGAAAGCTCAATCGCTCTCCAAGCCGCTGATGCGACAACTCGGCTACAACGAACTCGACTCAGGACTGGTGGTCATGGAGTGCCACGACTCCACGGAGGCCAACGCCCTGCAACTCTATGATGTCGTCCTGGAAGTCGGTCGTGAGTCGGTCTCGGACCGTGACGACTTGGAGACCGCATTGCACAAGTTGGCGGACGCAGTGGAAGTCGTGGTCAAGGTCCATCGCATCGAGCAGGGAAGGGCCGTGACAAAATTGATTGTCTGCCCCGTCGAAGACCTACGATCCGTTCCAGGCCGCACCGCTGGGGAACTCAAATCGTTCTAACGATTCCGGCAGCATTTCAATGCTGTATCCCGGAGCGATTGGAGGCATGTATCGCCCACCTTTCAACACGACGGGATCCCGGAAATGTTCGTGGAGATGGCCGGCGTACTCCGTGACACGGTCGTCCCAACTTCCGCTCACCGCCACATAGTCAAACATCGACAGGTGCTGGACATATTCGCAGAGTCCGACTCCCCCGGCATGGGGACATACGGGGACCCCGAACTTGGCCGCCATCAGCAGAACGGCAATCACTTCATTCACACCCCCCAGGCGGCAGGCATCGATTTGGCAGATTCCCATTCCGCCTGATTGCAGAAACTGTTTGAATAGCACGCGGTTGGCGCAGTGTTCGCCGGTGGCGACTTTGATCGGGACCACTGCTCTGGCAATCGTCGCATGTCCCAGCACATCATCGGGCGATGTCGGCTCCTCGATGAACCAGGGATCAAACTCCGCGAGGGACTTCATCCATTCGATTGCTTCGGCGACATCCCAGACTTGATTGGCGTCGACCATTAAGCGGCGGTCGGGTCCGATCTCTTCGCGAATGATCCGGCAGCGGCGGATGTCGTCATCCAGGTTCCGTCCGACTTTGATCTTGAAGGTCTCCCAGCCTTGCTCCAGGCAATCGCGGCAAAGCTGCCGCAGTTTGTCGTCGGAATATCCCAGCCATCCGGCGGAAGTCGTGTAAGACGGATAGCCCTGAGCTTCCAAGGCGGAAATCCGTTCCTGCCGCGTCGACTCCAGTCGGGACAGCATTTCCACCGCCTCCTCCGGCGTGATGGCATCGCTGATGTACCGGAAGTCGACGCAGCGGACGATCTCTTCTGGACTCATTTCGCTCAGGAGCCGCCAGAGCGGCTTCTGCTCGACTTTGGCGTAGAGATCCCAGACCGCGTTGACGACGGCCGCCGTTGCGAGGTGAATCGCTCCCTTCTCTGGACCAATCCACCGGAGTTGGCTATCGCCGGTGATGTGTCGCCAGAAACCGGCCATGTCTTCGGTGAACGATTCCAAGGTCCGGCCCACCACGAGGGGAGCCAGTGCTTCGATCGCTTTGACGCAGATCTCATTTCCTCGACCGATCGTGAAAGTCATTCCGTGCCCGGCGAGGCCGTCGGCATGGTCCGTTTCCAGAACGACATACGCCGCGGAGTAGTCGGGGTCGG
>JAGQQQ010000458.1 GCA_020426125.1 Planctomycetaceae bacterium | reverse complement strand
GAAATCCGAAATTCGAAGAACCAAACAAATTCGAAATCACAAACTCAAAAGGCCGAAACCTTTCGTCGCGAATGTCTTAGGATTTCTCTGACGGAACGCAATTTGTTTCCTCATTTGGAAATTCGGAATTTTGGATTTGGAATTTGAGTTTTCGAATTTCTTTGCGTTTGAATGCCCAGAAATCACGCTCGGTCATTTCGCCAGAATGAGGAGAGGGAGCTGTTAACGAGGCCAGCAGTTCACCAGGACCACGATGGTCGCGTCCGTCTGCTCGGGCTTGCGGGTCGCGAGGTTGCGAAGACGGGTTCCGAGCGATTCGCGTGTCGGTTTCGGGGCCGGAGTGGGCAGCCAGATCATCAGCGACTCTCCGAACGTCAAACGTGACGCAAGTTCGACGTCAACCCGCGTCACTTCCGGCAATTGGATTCTCTCAGCACCGATGCCAACAGGGATATTTTGCACGTCGGAAATGTCGGCGAGCTGAAGCCGCAGGTCCAAACGCACCTGCCGTTCACTGATCACCTGACATCGCGCCGTGACGGTCGACCCTTCTGCAATTTCCCGAATCCGAGGAGTCGGGCTGTCTTCTCCGTTTTGCAAACCCGTTACAAACGGTCGCATGACATGGCTGTTGATTTCGCCCGTTTCCCCATCCTTCAGCAAGACCTTGGGAGCGGACAGGATGCTTGAACGGCGGTCTTCCTGCGAGGCTTTTAGCAATGAGGACAATTCCTCGGAACTCAGCCGCTTCGCAACAATCGGCTGTTGCCGTTCGACAATCTGTGTGGCATTCGCCAATCGGATTCCGGTCTCCTCGACTTCCATCTCCATCTTCTCAATCTGAGGGAATCCCAGTTCGAGTGGCGGATCAACCGTCTGTCGTGGTCCGTCGATTCTTAACTCTTCCAAAAGTGCGGGAGAGACGGTGAGAAACCGGACTTCCACCTGAACCGCCGCTGGCTTCTCACACGGAAATTCCAATGAAACGCCTTGCGTCGGGTTTTCACTCTCCGCAAACACGAGGCCCATCGACAGCAATCCGGCCATGAACGAGGCGACGGCGATCATCCGTGACATCTGCCTGCTCCATCAGAGAAGTCTGAATTGTTTCGAGTAAAACGGAGCCTAGCGGCAAGCGACTTGTCCCGTAAAGACGAATGGAAAACACCAGAGTCAACGAGATGTTGCTGCCGTTGTCCCCATCGGAAGTTCCTCGGTGGTTGGAGTCAGAATTCTCCAATCAAAGCAACCCTCGCATCAGGAGGCCCTGATGCGAGGGTTGCGGCGAAGCGAGATTCAGAGATCGGAACTTTTCACTCTACGTCATTCTTGTCCGGCAGGGGCACACGAAATCGCTCGCGAAGTGATGTGGCGTCAACCCGGCGCGAATCCTGGACGCAGAATTCGACGCTGATCATTCGGAAGTCTCTGGTGTCGGCTTGGTCCATGTTGCCGCACAGCCGGAAAGCGGAGTTCCCTTCAGCGACAATGGCAATTTCGAGTTTATCGAGCGCCTCTTTCACGGCCGCCTTCAACTGGTCCGCGGAGTCTTCATCGGTGCCGCGAAACTCCGCAAGGCAGATCGAGGATTGGTTGACGGTTTGAAGATAGGCCTTCAATTGGCCACCTAACGACTCCACAACCGATTTCAGATCTTGAGCCGGCGCGGGCGTGGGAGCGAGCAGACAGAACAGCAGGGCGAAAACAGTAGATACAGGAATTAGGCGTCTCATGGGAATCTCCTCCAAGTTCAAGCTCACATCTCCCAGTTGAGAACCATCCAGGTGATATGAGAAAGAGTTGTCGATGGGAAAACGGCCCCGCAGATTGAATCGTGTCTGCGTCACACCGTTTTGTTGGTGATGGACAAGTCCCCCGAGGAATTGGCTCGTGAACTCGCCGGGCCAGAATCAACCGGCCACACAGTTCCCAGCGAAAATGACGGGCAGATGTTTCAGCAGAAAGGCCGAGATTTCGTCTATTGCGTTAAAATGCAACAATTCTCTTCAGGATTCGCCACTGCACGAAGAAGATGACGCAGTAGGCCAGCGTGATAATGACGCCATATTGCCAGAACGTCCCGTAGAGATCGGACATTGGCTGAACGGCCTCTGTTCGCCGTTCCTGGACGATCGCCATCCAGTCGATGGTGTTGACGGGCGCCACGGCCGCGAGCCAGGTATCCGCATACGCGGGGACACTATTCGCCAGCGGATCCTGATAATCCGAGATTCCCGCTCCGCCGCGGACTGCGGTTCGAAGTGCCGCTTCCTCGTCCGGACGCAATTCGAGATATTCCTTCACCCGCACCTCATCGGCAATTGCCCTCAGATTCTCATCGGAAGACATCCAATGGTGGTCCAGCACAATGGCCGGCTTCGTCCGCATGTCGACCAAAGTCAGGAACCTCGACTCGTTGTCGACGTCTTCGTCAGACTGATCATAGATTCGCTGCTCCCATCGTTTCAGCAGATCGCCGAGATGGAGTGTGCGAGCGAGGACTCCAATGACTTCTGACTCATCCCGATTCCAGACAGGGACCGCGATTGCGACCATGAACTGATTGGTGTTCGTACTGCGAAACGCCATCGAGACTCCGGATTGAGTCCGAGGCTGAATGTTGGAGACATCATCCCGAGAAGGGCTCAAATCCCGGCCCCGGCCATGAAAGTAGTCTCGATACGAGAAGGAATTGCCGATCGAGTCCGTCCATGGAGACCGGTAGATTTGAACACCATTTCGATCAGTAAGAAACACGCTTTCGTCTTCCGATCGGCCCTGCCGCTCCAATCGTTTTTCGCTGTCATGTTTCCAGTCATCCATGATGGTAAACATGTCTTCGCGAAACCCAAAATACCCGTTTGACTCTTCGGAGGTCGGCAAACGCCTGGCCAAACGTTCGAGTTCATCCTGTCGATCCGACAGTTCCTGTTGCAGACTCAAGGCCAACAGCCGCGCCGTCGCCATGTCGCCGGTCAGTGCGCGGTCGAACAGATGGGTCTCCGCCTGGCGGACGGTCGCTGGAACGGCCAACAGGCCCATCCAGATCACAAACGCCACAATCAAGAGCGGCGACCCGATCGCAACCCGCCAGAGCGGACGCTGCGCCCGCCCCATGTCGCGGCGATCTAACGCATCGACGACCTGTTGGGCACTCGCGTAACGGTCATTGGGATCGCGCTGGAGACACTTCTCGACAATCCGAATGAGTTCCTTGTCGATGTCGGAGACGGTGGTGTGATCCACGGGAAACGGCGCGGACTCCACCAGTTTGCGGTAATGTGTCAGTCGATGGTCCAGATTTGTCGATGAACGGAATTCGTCATCGACGTCTTCGGTCCGATAGGGCGGGGCACCGGTGAGCATGTGATACATCAACGCGCCGAGAGCATAGATATCCCAGCGGACATCCGGGACGGCGTTCTTTGCCGCCTGTTCGGGCGCCATGTAGAAGAAAGTCCCCAGCGACGGACTCTGTTCGCTCGACAGCCGGGATTGCCCGAAGTCACTCAACCGAGCTTCGTCGCCGTGGTCGAGCAACACGTTCCCCGGCTTAATGTCGCAATGGAGGATTCCGGCGCTGTGGGCATGGACTAAGGCACGGGCAACGGCTCGAGCAATCTCGACCGTCTGCTTCACGGAGATGGGGCCGTCTTCCAGGAGTGTCGCCACCGACTGATGGGGAAGATACTCCATGACAAAATACGGGGGATCGTGATCGACGCCCACGTCGAGCACGCGGACAACGTCGCGAGACGCATCCAGAACGGCGAGTTTCTCCACTTCCCGGGTCAAGAGCGCCCAGTCGATGCCCCGTCGATGTGAGAAAAACTTGATGGCCACCTGACGGCCGGTTTTTCGTTCTCGGCCAAGCCAAACCGTTCCGAATGACCCTTCCCCCAAACATTTCAGAACGTCGTACCCGGCCACCGAACGCGGAATGGTGTCCAACTCCAAACTCTTCGCGCGCGACTCTTCCCGTTGCTCTGGCAACTGCACGGGCGTGTTCTCAGACACCGACGATGTGTCTTGATGGGGACGCATGGGGATTCTCAGGTTGATTCGTAGGAACGCAATCCTTGCAACACAGCGTAATCAACAACGCCAAAATCCACAGCTTCAATTTCTGTTCAGAGCGTGCTCGACACGAGTCACATCAGACCCGCTTGATTTGTCGCAAGCCGAGATGCTGATGGAATGGTACCGGAGTAGGCAGACCAAACGTCCGGGAAGATCGGACCGTATCGTCCCAAATCGTTTCTCCAAGTGCACTTCTCTATGTATCGCGACCAAGTTGACGGAAAACTACGGAAACTGGGCAACCATCTTGCAAGAGGACCTCTCCATTTGGAGTGCTCCGACTCGTCGGAGCTTTCTCTCGAGCAACGCGTTCGTATCACCAAGCCGACGTCCTACTGAGTTCGAATTGCGTGAGATGGAAAGTGGTGACGAGTCACCGCACTCCGGATACTCCGGCGATGAGTTCGTTACAGTGATCCCTCGTGAGGAATCTGCGCTGCCGGAGTCATGCGATCAATTCATCCACCACCCGCCCGTGAACATCCGTGAGCCGAAAATCTCGTCCGGCGAAACGGTAGGTGAGTTTTTCGTGGTCAAAACCCAGCAGTTTCATAATCGTGGCATGCAGGTCGTGGACATGCACCCGATTCTCCACCGCCTGAAATCCAAATTCATCAGTTGCTCCATGGACGTATCCCCCCCGGGCTCCGCCCCCGGCTAGGAACATGCTGAAGCCCCAATGATTGTGATCGCGGCCGTTAATCTTCCCCTGATTCGCCCCCGGAGTCGGAAGTTCGACGGTTGGCGTCCGTCCAAACTCGCCCCCCCAGATCACTAGAGTGTCTTCTAGCATGCCCCGTTGCTTGAGGTCTTTGATCAGCGCTCCCAGCGGTTTGTCTAACTGCCCGGCCAGCCGACGGTGGTTCTTCTCCAGATCGTCATGATTGTCCCAAGGCTGGCCAGCTCCGTGCCACAACTGCACAAACCGAACCCCCCGTTCAACTAATCGCCGGGCGATCAACAGTTGTCGGGCGTGAACACCTTCTCCATACGCTTCGCGAATATGTTTCGGTTCCCGGTTGATATCGAACGCGTCGGCTGCTTCCGTCTGCATCCGATACGCCAGTTCGAAGGAATGAATCCTCGCTTCCAGAGACGGGTCAATCCCCCGCTCTTGAAGATGCTTACGATTCAGTTCCTGAACCAGATCGAGTTGCTCGCGTTGCCGTTCGAGTGGCAGACTCTCGTTGCGGATATTGGCGATGAGTTTGTCGATCTCCTGGTGCTGGGAGTCGATGTAAGTCCCCTGATAGACCCCAGGGAGAAACGCGGAACGCCAGTTGGCCGTTTCGGTGATCGGGTACCCACCGGGGCACATCGAGATGAATCCCGGCAGGTTTTGGTTTTCGGTGCCGAGGCCGTAGGTGACCCAACTTCCCATGCTCGGCCGAGGCTGCCGAGCCTCGCCACAGTTCATCAGCATCAACGATGGTTCGTGATTCGGCACGTCCGCGTGCATGGAACGAATCACGCAGATGTCGTCGATCGATTGAGCGGTGTGGTGGAACAATTCACTCACTTCGATCCCTGACTCCCCGTACTTTTGAAATTTGAATGGTGAGGGCAGCGCCGCCCCGGTCTTGCGCTCCGTGCGAAGCGTGCCGGTTGGGAGTTCCTTTCCCGCGTACGTGGCCAGCGCTGGTTTCGGGTCAAACGTATCCACGTGCGACGGCCCGCCGTTGCAGAAAATGTGGATGACATGCTTGGCCTTCCCTGCGAATTGTGGCATCTTAGGTGCCATCGGCGAGATGGCTCCTTCGGCGGAATCCAACAGGCCCTCGTCATTGAGCAGCGAAACGAGTCCCAGCATTCCGAGCCCTTGGCCAGAGCGCTGGAGGAGTTCTCGGCGGGAGGTCAGTGCGTTGAACATGGAGTGATTTCAGTTGGTGGGTGGTTCTGGGCGGGACTCATATTGTCCGGATTTCCCGGTGATCCGTAAAGGGGGTTCCACATCCCCAACACGGGAAACCGATCGAAGTCCATGATGTTGCCGGCGTTCGCGCCCCATGAGAGCTCGAGACTCACGCTGACACATTTGACGGAGATTCGTCCCCTGTCGAATTCTTCCAACTTCTTGGCCGTTCGCGGCACGCCGGGAAAACCGTCGCAAGTCAGCCGCGCGTTTGTCTTGGACCGTCTTGCTTGTTTTGTTGAAGATCACTCGATTACGGACACTCCCAGATTGAGTCCCCGGCAGGATGACAGTCCTTCAACGATCTGGGGATAATTTTCTACTCGGCACTGGCCATCCGAGGGCGAATGGGGAACCGATCGGTGATCGGGATTCCATGATACGCGGGGCGGCCTTGGGGATTGATGCATTGGTGGTGCTGTCTCTCGTTTGAACGATGGTGTCCCTCCCCACTTGTCCCGAATCGAGTTGCTGCCGTTGTTTTGGCCATTGTGTATGTAACTCGACAGGCGATGCTTGAAGTCGAATTGATCAATCGCGACACTAATCGACATTGCCCGGTCGGCCATTCACGGGAGTGACGTTGCTCCAGCGAAAAGAGTCTGATTCGTTCGCCCGTTCTTGTCCTTTTAAAGCGTCCTTATGAGTCAATCACTCGCGGAGTCTCTGTTTCAAGAGTTAGAACAGATCGTCCTGATCGACCCCCATACGCATATCAACCCGCATTCGGCTCCCTCGCAGACGCTTGCGGACATTATGGGGTACCACTACTACACCGAATTGGCTCATTCCGCCGGTCTGCCCAAAGATCAGATTGAACAGGAAGGCCTCGATCCCAAGGAAAAGGTCGGTCGACTGGTGGGGAAACTGGCCGACCTCGACAACACAATTCAGGTCAGTTGGCTGCTCGACATCTGTCGGGAGTTTTTCGGGTTCACGGACGATCGCCTGACGCCCGAAAACTGGGAGTCCGTCTACGACTCCGCCTTGGAAAAAATGGCACAGCCGGATTGGGAAAAACAGGTTCTCGATCACAGCAAGCTGGAGAAAGTCTTTCTCACCAACGACTTCGACGACCCGCTGGAGGGGTTTGACACGAATCTGTACATCCCCTGCCTGCGTACGGATGACCTCGTTTTCCATTTCACGAAAAAGGCCGTTCAGCAACGTCTGGAGAAGGCCACGGAAATCGAGGTCCACGACGTTGTGACCATGCGGGAGGCAATCGGCAAGTTGTTTGCCCATTTCTGTGCGAAGGGAGCCAAAGCCTGTGCCATCTCGATTCCCCCGTCGTTCCAGCCCATGAAATGCGATCCGGGGGCTGTCAGTGCCATCATCAAGCGGGCTAACAAGCAGCAGAAACTGACGGACGCAGAGCAGGCGATGCTGTCGGCCTTCGCCTTCTGGACGATCACCGAGTTCTGCGCAGAACACAAACTGCCGTTCGACCTGATGATCGGCGTGAATCGAAGGGTCTACGAAGATGGCGTTTTTCAGGGGCAGGACCTGTTCGACAAGCGGGTTTCCCTGATCCAGTACAAGGAACTGTTCAACGCTTTCCCGCAGGTGACCTTCCCGATTTCCGTGTTGGGGAGTACCAGCAATCAGGAACTGGTCAGCTACGC
>JAGQQQ010000457.1 GCA_020426125.1 Planctomycetaceae bacterium | reverse complement strand
GCATCGCCGATGATGTTGAAGGAACTTGCTGGGTTCAAAGTTCCGAAGATGTCAGACGGCACCCGAACATTGTTTTCAAAGCTTGTGTTGCCCGCGATGATCGAATTATGGACGAGAATGTCTGTGTTGTTGGCATCGTTAATATACAGTCCTCCGCCGGCACCGAATGCCGCCTCGTTCGTCACAATGGTCGAGTTTAGAATTACGCCCGTGCCTGAATTGAAATAGATCGCACCGCCATTGTCATCACCCAGACTGAAGTCAATGGTCGTATTCTCAATTCGCACGGAGCCGGATTCGGAGTAAATCACGCCACCTTCGCCGTTTGTAAACCCTCTCAATAGGCTTCTGGAAATCGTCAGGTCTCCGGTATTGTAAATCGTCCCACCTGGCGAATTCCCGTCGATGATCCCTACAGCCTGGACATCTTGCAGGGTCAGGTTTCCCGCATTATCAACGGCTGCACCTCGCGGTTGATCTCCATTACCGCCAGCGAGATACACATTAGCAATTGTGACATCCACGCCAGAGTTGATCTTGAAAAGTTGCTGATTAAATTGCGCTGAATTGATCACGATTTGACGTGCGTTTGGGCCTCGGCTTGAATGGATCTCTGTGGGGCCAATAATTATCAGATCGCCGGAAATTGTCAGCGGGCCGTGGACACTGATGATGTCCGCGGTCTGCTGCTCTGGACTGAGATCGAAGATGATCGTGTCAGGACCAGGGTTTCCGTTCGCCTGGGCCAGAGCCTGCGGAAACCTTAATCCTGAAGTAAATGCCGGATCGTTTCCGGCATTTGTGACGACAAACGTCGCCAGCAGTGTGCGGTTCTCAAGTGTTTCGATTGCAGCGCGAGTCCGGTGCCTTCGCGTATGTCGAATGTGGCCAGCAGAAAACATGATCAGCTTCCTCAAGAAATGGATCTGCCCCGTGAGAAGATGTGTAATGACTCCCTCGACTTCACGTTCTCCCAATCTACGTCTCCGAGCGAAGCCGTTCAACAGGATTTTTTCTCGAAAACTTTTTTCCCTTGACACTTGACAAACGGAGGGGGGGGGGGGATATGATTTCGGTTGTTCGCATCGACAATCTGGTTCTGCGACTCGGGGTAATGGGCTGATGGCTGATAACGCAACGCTTCAGGGGCTGGTGAATGACACTCCCGATGGAGGAGTTCTGCGGCTCACAACGCGACAGTGGACGCTCGATGGGAGCGCGATGATCGAAATCCGCAAATCGATCACCATTGATTTTCAAGGGGCGGAGATCTTCTTTCAGTGGGAATCGTCTGATGGAGACGACGGTAAGAACAAAGGGTTCAAGGTGGTCGCTGGAGGGTTTCCAAAACCTGATCCCGGTCAACCCGATCCGACTGTGTATAAGGCGAGAGTGATTTTCCGAAACGGCGTGTTCAATGCGGCCTCCGGTCCGAACGCCTACAAGAATCACTATGGTCCGGTCATTACGTCGAATTCGGGAGTGGAAATAGGTCTGTTTCAGGTTGATTCGTGCGTCTTCAAGAATCTTACCTATGGACCGAGCTTCAACAGTTCCAACGCCGGGTACATTCGGAACGCCATTCTTTCGAATTGTCTGATTGAGAACATTATTCAAAAGGATCCGAATGCGACTGACCCGGAGCGAGGGAAGGGAGCCGCATTTTCGCTCAGGCGCGACAAGGACGCGACAGACGGTCCCTCGACCGCCCACAGTTACGGAAACGTCTTTCGAAAATGCCAGCGACACAGCCTGTACGTTTCGACCGGTGGGCCATTTGTGAGCCGCGGCGATTCGTTCTACGAGAACTCGGTCGCGACGACCACCAATTATCCGCTGGCTGCGATCGCGCTCTCGCGAGGTTCCCACATGATCCTGGCGAACGCCTATTTCGAAGGCTGCCGAGATGCGGTGGCGTCGTTCAATGATGGCCCGATTCAAATCAATCAACCGCTGATTCAGGCATTTGATGTCGCCATTACAGACAGCACTTTCGTGAACCAGACTCGCGGGGACATCTGGCTGAATTCTGAAGACCCCAACATCGACGGCATGTTTCGAGACCAGGTTGTCGACGGAACGCGGCACTATAACACGGATCCGACCAATCACACCGCGATCACGATCCGGAATTTCCGAGGAGGGCTGGTCCGCGACGTCAACATTTCCAAACGCCCAAGCAGTTCATCGGGGGCAGACTTTTCTGAAATCTTTGTGAACGCACTCGGCCACAATGTCCCGAAGCCAACAAGTTCGGGGGAAGCGGACAGGGAGGTATTCATTGACGACCTTCTGATCTCGGGGGTCAAAATGAGTTGGGATCCCCAGTTGACCGGAACCAGGAGAGTTGTCCTGGTTGGCCCGACCGCATTTACAACCGGTGGACCGGAACCACATGTGGTGATTGACCCAGTCGATATCCAGAAGGATCCTGACATCGACCCGGTCTATGCGAGTGATCCACTCAACGACAATCTCGTTTCTCCGGTGCCGCTCTGGACGTGTACGCCGAGTACGTGATCGATCGAACTTCCGTCCACATTCTTTTCAGCAATTCTCGAAAGGGCCGACTCATGGCGAACAAGAGCGACATCCAGGATGCGATTAATGGAACAGACGCTGGTGGGACAGCACTGATTCCGACGAATGATTATGTCATCGATACGGCTATGTACGACGGCAGCACTTTCTTGAGGATCGAAAAAAGCATCACCAT
>JAGQQQ010000456.1 GCA_020426125.1 Planctomycetaceae bacterium | reverse complement strand
GTTTCTCCAAGCGTGACGTGGGACGGCCCATGCTCTCGAAACCCGGCCTGAACCATTCGATCTCGTAGCCATCCTCCACCAGCCCTTGTGCCACATCATAGGCATGGCTGCGATCTGCCCCGATCTTCTGAACACGATACTGGCTGCAAATCTCGGCAATCTCCCTTCTGATCTGCCGGAAGTCCGTGGAGTTCCCTTAACACACACGGATGAAACCACGATCCCTCCACAGGTCATAGGGAACTTGCTCGACTTTGCTCCTCGCCATGATGTCGGCCTCGGGACACCAGAAGTACGGCTGGACATGGTACACCCCTTCGACATCAAACAGCAGCACAAAACTCGACAGGTCATTCACGGGCGCAAGGTCTAAGCCGCCCCAACATGGATAATCACTTAAAGTTGGTGATCTCCCCGCACATCCATCCCACAACGACATGTCCATCCACTTCCCCAAGCTGTCGATGGGCACGTTGAGGTAATACTGCTTGAAGTGGTTGGCCCTTGATGGAATCCTTTGGGCCAGCTTGTACTCATCTTCGAGGAAGTTCGCATTGAGGTAGTCCCCGAGAGCCGGATTGACCGCTTTCCACACCGCCTTGTCTGTCCAGTCGGCTTTCTCGTCAGCGTAGTAGAGGACACTGAGGTACTTCTCATTCTCATACTGGCCTGAGCGTTTGACCTTGCCGTTCTCAGTCCGGCCTTTGAGCTTCCTTGCGAACTCGAACTCCTCATGGGCCAGACTGGTGCGGTCGCTGGTCTGCGTGGAGATCAGGATGGTGAGTGGATTGGCCCTTGCTCCAAGGCCGGTTGTCAGGGCAGCATGGAGACGACGGTGTTTTGGCTGGGTGAAAGCATGGAGTTCGTCCAGCACGACGAGCGTGGGACTGTAACCATGCAGAGCATCACCACCAGATGTGACGGCAGCGTAGAAGGAATTGGTGGCCTCACAGACGATCCTGTGCTTGCTGGGGATGATCTCACAGAGCTTGGAGAGCGTCTCATCGGCTCGAATCATCTCGACCATGGCGTCGAAGATTCTGGACGCCTGCTCCTGCGTGGCCGCTGCGGACAGGATTTGCTGATTGCGCCCAAGACAGAGGAGTGCGAACAGACAAATGGCTGCCGCAATCTGAGTCTTCCCGTTCTTCCTTGGAAGGAGCAGGAACATCTTGGAGACAACACGCTGGCCGTTTCTGGTTCGGAAGAGTGCCTTGAGAATCTGCTTTTGCCACGGACGGAGAACAAATGGCTGGCCGGAATGGTCGCCTACGAGCGAGAGGTTCTCGATGAACTGGATGGCTTGAGTTGAAAGTTCCACATGGTAGGTAGTGGACTGAGGATGGAACTGCTCGTACTATTTCTCGGTCTAGGAGGATGACAGAATGGCACAGGCAACCCGTCACGTTCCAGAAGAGCTTCAGCGTCACACGACCGAAGTGAGGAGATGCGAGCATTGTGGGAATCGAGGGCGAATGAAAGTGCTGCTTCAGCATTCTCAGTTGCACTTCGAATTTGACGAACGGCGCAATGTGATTACTGACCCGGTAGACGGATTTGTTTACGAGTTCTTAGAGTGCGATTCATGTGAGAGGCACATCATCCAGCGGTTTCACTGGACTGAAATGTGGCCAATGGTTTCAGATGACATCGAGTACGAAGTCGTCTCACCAGCAGAGAATTCGATGCCACGGGGTCTCCCACAACACCTTCATTCAGCGTGGGAAGCAGCGGAAAGGGTGAAAAGTATAGATGCCAATGCCTACGGGGTTCTTGGGGGAAGACTGCTCGATCTTGTTTGTACGGATCAAAAGGCAACTGGCGAAACGCTGTTTAAGAGACTGAATAATCTTGGTGATAGTGGTCAGATTCCGAAAGGTCTCGTGGATGTTGCCCATGGCCTCAGAAAACTCCGAAATGTCGCTGCTCATGCAGATTTGGGTGATCTCACGAGTCAAGAAGTGCCGCTTCTGGATGCACTCCTAAAGGCCGTACTGGAATATGTCTACACTGCCCCTCAGCTTGTCGAAGACGTTCAGGCACGACTTCAGGAGGTTGAGAAGAGAAATCAAGAAACATAGAAAAACCCCGCCTCACCAATTGGCAAGACGGGGCTTCTAAGGGATTTTCCACGAGTATCTATCCCACCACCGGCAAGATTCCGGCCCATTTCCCAGAAGATTTCTCTTCGACCTTCACACGCATCCTCGCCCTGCTGCTGGGCGTGCAGCCAAATTCCACGAGCCACTTCCTGAGATCGTCGTGGTACTTGTTCATGGCGGTGTAGAAGGGACTCACCTGTGGGTACTTGTTCTGTCCCAGCAGGAGGACATCCCCATGCTTTCTGACTTGCTCCTGAGCGGCTCGGAATCGAGAATACGTCATGCAGTACAGTTCGAGGGAACGGGCGTCGGTGACGGACAGGATGAGGAAGATGATGGGACGGCAGAAGGAAATTGGGCAATGAGCCATTCTGAGGAAGAAATCAAGGACGCCATCAAGGCGCAGCGGTTGATCTGCCAGAAATTGCTGGAGATCATGGACTTGCAGGGAGACATCGACGCCCTGCTGCGGGACGAACATCCGTCGCCGTTTGGCTCGGCAAAATGGAAGAATGCTCGCCCAGAGGAACTTCAGCGGTTGGTGATGGTGACTGCCATCCAGTTTGTGCTGTTTGAGCCTGACGACTGGGTGGAAGGAGGCGACAAGTTCCGGGTAGCCGCCGACAAGTTGCTCAAAGAGGCTCTCTCTCAACTGAAATGGCTCAAGCGCAAATACCACGACGGTCAGGACACCGACCATTGAGTCAGAATTAACTGAGAAAGAAAGAAGGGAGACATGGTTGTCTCCCTTCCGAAGTCGAAGTTGTCTATGTGAAAGACATGAGTATGTAGGGGCGGTCGGTCAGATTTCGATTCCGGCTTCTTGGAGCTTTCCGAGCAAGTCGCCTTCCTTGAGTTTCTCGATGAGTTCCGGGGTGAGTTCAATAGTCTTGTTCGGTGGGTCACAGAATCCAAGCTCCGCTCCCAGATGGGCCAGACCGTCATCGAGGGACTGGCAGGGTTCGCCGTCATTGAAGGAGTAGTGGATGCGTGCTGTCGTGGACAATGACTCCCCGAGGTACACCTCATCCAGATTCCGGTCGAACTGAGCGACTCTCGTAGAGCCAGTCTTTCTGATGAAATCGAGTCGCTTGCCATCGAGACCATACTTCGCCCGATTTTCTCCCCACCATTTCCGCAGGGCATTCCCAACCTGACCACCTGCCCGATTTGTGAAGACATACTCGGGATGTCGTCCCATGGTTGCCTTCACGAGTTCCAGCGTCCTGTCCCAGAGTTTGTACGAGATGACCGGAGCGGTTTTCTGCTGATTCAGTTTGTTTCTCTGAATGACGATCCGTCCGTCATCGAGTTGCAGGTCAGACCATCGAAGTTCGGAAATGTCCACATGGCGGAAAGCACAGTTCAACATCAAGATGAGATAGCAGGGATACCTTTCCAGAAATGCCTCATCAATCGTTGTGATGTGTGCCCCCAAATCACACCAGTTGCGAAAGTGATTCAACTTCTGCCGTCGATCATAGGCGGAGTTCTTCTTAATGAATTTGCCGCCCCGCCTCTCCACTCGGCTGAGATACGCCTTTATCCAGTAATCAATGGACTGCGGATGCTTGGCAGCAGACTGCTCTTCGAGTCGATCACGTCGGTCTTGCCATTTCTCTGGCAAATCGTACTGCCGTGTGCCGAAGTTGGAGAAGCCGGTCTCGTTGACAATGAACTCGGAGTACAACTGAGGGAACTTTTGCATGACCCAGCCACCTCCAATTTGGTCAGGCAGTTCCGGCTGGATTAGCACTTCCTCAATGGCCTCCAGAAATTCGTCCACCTGCTTGGCGATGCTTCGCTCTGATGAGGCGATTCCAAACCGCTCGTAGTAGGTTTTGACAATTTGGAACAGGCGACGGTGGTGTTTCCAAATGTCTGCGTTCGGGCGTTCGTCATCAAGTCTCGCTGTGATCTGCGCCCATTCCAGCAAAGCCGCTTCGTATCCGGCCTTGGAGTTCGGATGATGAAGATAGTAGGTCTTTCCATCCTTGAACTTCTTCCAGCAATTCCTCGGCTTGAACCACCCCAGTTGCAGCCTGTTCCCCTTGGCTTTCTGCACCTCGCTCCACAGTTGGGCCATCATGTTCTCCCGGTCGGCCATTGTTGGATTGGATACAAATGTATCCAATGGCCACCAATTGCACCCCAAGATTGGATACAGGAAAACATATTGGCCGCATAAACACCTACATCCTCCAAGGTGGGTCACTGTTCTGTGAGCCGTGCCGAGTTCAAAATGGATGCCGTTTGGGCATTCGCACGGTTCACAGAGCCGTGGCACCGACAGGCGGCTGGGCCACCCGTCCAATGCCACCCTGCCGAGCCAACGTTGTCACGCACAACCTGACCGACGTGCCTGACGAATCTTGGGCCGATGGAGAGATTGTCTGGGGACAGGTCGTGCCATTGCAAGGCCGAAACTATGTCTATGGCCAAGCTCTCCTCGATGACCGGCATGCTTCGAATTCGGCCTCACCATCGGCGGTGGAGCGGGGAGTCTCGGAGCGATCCGAACCGGGTGATTGGTTGGTTTGCCGTTTGGCCTCTCATGCAACCGGGTTGTTCCCGGAATGCGTAAATCTTGCCAGGATTTCCTTGATGATTTGACTGACAGGACCCTCCAGGCGATGGCTGGTTTGCGAGTTGTCGAGCCGATCCGCAGAGAGTTGGCCTGCGATCCTGCCGATGGATAAACGCGCAAACCGTTCAACAGGGCAGAACATGAAAGATCTGCCGGAACCGGTTTTTGAGGCAGAATCCTATACCTTTCCATGAACAAGGGACGTCCATGCATCGGAGTTTCGACGCACTGGACGGCTATGCGAGGGGATTGGCATCAGCCGTCTTTGCGGTCATGCTGGCACTCTGGCCAGGCCGTGCCTGTTTGGCGATCGATCCTCCCATCCCCGCTGGTCCTCCTGAATCCTCAGAAGTCGATCGAATTTTCTCATCAGGGGTCGTGCAACTTGGATCGGTGCCACTGTCCCCGGTCAGGGATGTTGTCCAACCGGCACAATATGCCGAAACCTGCATTGGGGACTGGCAACTCCTTCCCAACGGGCACTTGTATTCCCCCTATCTCGCTGGGGAAAAGGAACCCCGGTTCGCGGCCCAGTGGCTTTGGGAGAAAGACCGCGGACTCATTTGGGAAACATCATTAGGGGGCCGGTTCGGTCTGGTCCGCAACGGCACTCCCGGCCCCAACGGCGATGGCTTTCAAATCGACCTCGAAGGAGCCGGGCAGGCACGGGTCGATCCCGAAGAGGACTCCGATCTCGAAGCAGCGGACTTTCGAGCCGGACTCATCGGAACCTGGCGAAGAGATTGCTGGCGATTCAAGACAGGATACTACCACATCAGTTCCCATGTGGGGGACGAGTTTCTGATTGACAATCCAGGATTCCAGCGTCGTAACTATGTCCGCGACGCGTTGCTTGTTGGGGCGATGTATGACGTCACCCCGGATTTTCAGCTCTACGGAGAATACGCCGCCGCACTCAATCACAACGGCGGAGCCGAAGTGGGGGAACTCCAACTCGGCGCCCAGTTCGTCACCGCCGGGCCGACCGGACCACGCGGAGCCCCCTACGCAGCGATCAATGGGCACCTCCGGGAAGAGTTCGACTATGGAGGGAGCGTCAACATCGTCGCTGGCTGGCTCTGGCGAGGAAGCCAGACAGGCAAAGTGTTTCGTGTCGGGGCGATGTACTACGACGGGCCGTCGATCCAGTATTCCTTCTTCGACCGGCACGAAACTCTAACCGGCCTTGGAATGTGGCTCGATTTCTGACGCGGTCGGCAGAAGCCAAACTCTTGGTGAGAGCGATGCACCGGGATGCCGACGAGTCACACGCAATCTTCTTCCGTTTCCTCGTTCCGCAATTCCGCGTCGCGGCCCTTCGATCTCATGGGCCGACCGCCATGTTGACGCCATCCAAAATGAGGAGATCACCTGTCCGAAAAAACTGAAGCATGTCAGACCACTTGACCATTGCCAGCTTCGTCGTTTCGCAGGCTGGGTTAGCGGAGCGTAACTCAGCTTGGCTTGGACGCGGATTGATGGGTGACGCCTGTCGGCTAGCACACAGCTGACTCACTGGGACGAAAGGAAAGCGGTGACGGGTCACCGCACTCCAAGGATGTCGTCGGACAGCGAATCGAGGCTCTTTTGGGATCCTCGCCAGGATAGGGCGTTGCCTTCAAGGTCGTCGGCGACGGCCTTCGTCAGCGATGGAATCCGCGCCTGGTCATCCACGACGACGATCTGCCGCCCAGACCGCGAAGCTAACGCCACCAGTCCTGGGATATCGCCGTATTTGACGATCCCTGGGAGAAAGTGCTCGTGGCGATAGCTGTCGAGTTGAGTAAAACGAAACTGATCCAGATCCACGGCCACTTGTTGAATGCCATCCGTCGAAATCGCGGCGGCGGCCAGAGCAATGGGCGCCGCTCCTTCCGTTCCCACCAACGTCAGTTTGGCGATCTCGTGTTCGCCATTGTGAATCCAGGCCAGGAGCGTCAGGACATCGTGAACTCGCTGTGCGAATAAAGGGTGATTGTACGCATACGTGTACCCGGCAAACTCGCGAGGATTCTCAACAACCCGATTCTCTTGGCTGAGCCGTTCGTCTTCGAGAAATTCCCCTTGAGAGAAGAGGTCAGCCGTGACGATGGCACACCCCGCTTCGACGAGTCTATTGGCTTGGTCAATGAGGGCGCCGCCATTGGCGAAGAGTGTCGATTTGCCCTGTCCGCTGAGCCACAAGACGACCTGCCCATTCCAATCGCGGCCTTTCGGGTACAGCGAGACGACGGGGAGTTGCTCTCCGTGTTGGGTCGCGGTGATGATGTCATGGAACAGCCAGTAGCTTCCCTTGTCGACCTTTGCGACCTTTTCTCGGTCGATCGGCCCCACCTGTTCAGGGGTTCGGCCAATCAGTGTTTTCAACGCATCGCCTGCGTAGGTCCGGAACGCGGAGCCGTTCCCAGCTTCCGCGAAGGCTGCCATCTGCTCGTCAGAATCTTTCGCCAACTGTTGAAGCAATTGCACTTCAAACTCTTCGCCTGTGGCTTTTGGAGCGGGATGGTCGTCCGTCCAGACACTGTGTTCTTCACTGGTCAAAAACGGGAAGTCCTCTTCGATGATCGGCGTTTCCTGATCGAGTTTGAGGTACGTGTTGAACCAATGATACATGTCGTTTCGGGTGACATAGTTGTAGTTGTGGGGAAAGTGGAGATACGGCTTGCAGTCCACCAATTCCTTGGCTCCGTAGAGGCCGTAGAGTTGTTGCAAAGCTGGGAAGCCGTCGTTCATCATGTTCTTCGTCCAGTCGTCGGCAGCGGTCATTGCTTGCGGTTTGGGGGCGAACAGCCCGGCCAGTTCGACGTTGCCGGTTCCGATCCGTAGGAGGCTGCAATTCTCACAGGTGCAGCCCCCCTGCATGGAGGTCGACACCATCCCTTGGGGAAAGGCCACGATCGGTCGTGGGTCGATCGCGCACAGCAAGATCGTTTGTGTGCCGCCCCCGCTTCCCCCAGTCACGCCGATTCGCGAGGAATCGACATCGGGAAGATCACACAGAAAATCGAGACAACGGATCGAGTTCCATGTTTGAACGCCCATAATCGATTGCAGCCGCAACTCCGCCTGCGTGCTGAAGAATCCCCACTTCTCCGGGGTGTCGAGTTCGGGGCGCTGTTTCGCGAAGCGATGGGCCAATTCGTAGGAAATCTGCTGGCTGTCGGCATAGCCGAGCATGTCGTACATGAAGACAACGCAGCCCATCCGCGCCAACTGAGCGCAGCGAGCGATTTTTGGGAACCGCCCGGAACTTTCAAACTTCTCTTCCCCCTTTTCGATCTGCTGCTTGATGCGATCTGGGCCGGCGTCCATCAGTCGACCGCCGTGGCCATGAGGGCAAAGCACGGCGGGAAACGGCCCGTCCTTCCCTGCCGGTCGGAACAACAGTCCGGTCACATAAAATCCGGGGATGGACTCGAAATACACCTTCTCAACGGTGAACCCTTCGCGTTCCCCCTTTCCGTGAATCACAGGATTGAGTGGCGTATTCATGGGTTGCGGCCAGAGGTCGGTGGCGACGAGGACCCGCCGCCGCAGGTCTTCCGCCCGCTGTTCCCATGCAGCCTGAGTGTCTGGCACGTCGAAGGAGAAGACGCCGTTCAGATCTTTGAGCGGCTCCATTCGCCGGTCATTCAGTTGTCGATCGGCGGGGACGACATCGGTGGGATCGCCAACAGCAAATGCGGGAGCGGCGACAAGAGCCAGAACAACACTGGCCAGACATCCAAAACGAGCCATCTCGAAAGCTCCTCAGGGGTGGGATTCGCAAGTGGGGATTGATCGATCACATCTTGGCGAACACGCAGCGGGAACGCCACTGAACAAACAATTTGTGGGACCGCCCATTTCTGGAGTCCTCGGAGTCCTCAAATGGGAAGACTCTCAATTGACAGGGAATTCGAGATCCGCCAAAATGCGATTGTAGCCGTTGCTACATTTTTGCTTTCGTGTTTCCTGCGAGGGAATGGAATGGCTCAGCATGGAATTTCATCGGCATTTCTGGCTGTTGTTGTGGTGTTTTCGGTTGGGTGCCCGTCCGGAAGTCCGCAGGGGGCGGACGAAACTGTGGGAAGTGGAAAAACCGGGGTGATTCAGGCCATTGCGACGGTCGGGATGGTCGCCGATCTCGTTCGCAACGTGGGGGGAGACCATGTCGCCGTTTCGCAGATTTGCGGTTCGGGCGTGGACCCGCACCTTTACAAGGCGACCCGGGATGACGTTCAGACGATCATGTCGGGGGACATCGTGTTTTATTCCGGGCTGATGCTCGAAGGGAAAATGTCCGACACGCTGGTGAAAGTGGCCCGGACGAAGCCCGTGGTCGCGGTGACCGAGGAATTGGATGAGTCCCTACTACTAGAACCGGACGATTTCGCGGGTCATTATGATCCGCACGTGTGGATGGATGTCTCGGCGTGGTCTCAGTGCGCCGATGTCGTCGCGAACGCGCTTGCGGAACTGGCGCCGGACCATGCGGCGGAGTTTCAAGCGAACGCCGCGGCGTATCGAGAAACGCTGGAGCAACTGCACGAGTTTGGGAAACAGGTGATCGGTTCCATTCCCGAGAACCGGCGATTGCTGATTACGTCGCACGATGCCTTCAATTATTTTGGACGGGCCTACGGAGTCGATGTCCAGGGCGTTCAGGGACTCTCGACGGAATCAGAGGCGGGACTTCAGCGGATCAATGAATTGGTCGAATTGCTTGTCGCCCGAGAGGTGAAGGCCGTCTTCGTCGAGAGTAGCGTTTCGCCGAAGAATATTGAGGCACTCGTTGAGGGAGTCCGCTCGCGAGGCCACGAGATCGAAATCGGCGGAGAACTCTATTCCGATGCGATGGGAGCTGCAGGGACTTACGAGGGGACATACATCGGGATGCTGGACCACAATCTCACGAAAATCTCCCAGGCGCTTGGCGGCGACGCCCCCGCAGGGGGATTTCAAGAATGGAAGCCTTCTCAGGAGTCAGGCAAGGCGGAGTGATGTCCACGACAACTGGGGAGACTGTTCCGCTGTCAGTCCATGATTTGACGGTCGCGTACCATCGCAAGCCGGTCATTTGGGACGTGGCGTTTGATGTTCCTGCCGGGAGTCTGGTAGGGATTGTCGGTCCAAATGGCGCCGGCAAGAGCACGCTACTCAAGGC
>JAGQQQ010000455.1 GCA_020426125.1 Planctomycetaceae bacterium | reverse complement strand
GTCTCGTGGATTGGCGTTTGCGTTGCTGTGAACGACGCTCGTCGCGGACACGCATTAGAGCAAACTGCTCGAATGAAGCCGACCACCTAAGGGATGGCATACTTCGCTGGGATTTTGACGCACAAGTCGATAGGGGCCGACATCACGTGTCCTTCCGATGTCTCCACGCCTTTCTGCTCACGAAGATTTGGAAGGTTCCGTCCGATCACTCCTCGCCGTTTTTCATGGATGACCTTTCTCCGATATTCTGCTATGAACAGGATGTGGGACTTACACTCCCAACAGTCTTGCGACATCGACTCGAACTATTCCATGAGATCTTTCTCCTTCGCCTGGCGGGGCTTTTCCGAGAAAGAGCTTATTCGTTCACGTTGGACCGGCAGAGCCTTCCCTCGTCACACGGCCCGAGGCCGTGCGACGAGGGAATACTAAGCAATGGCCGTGCTTTTTCCCTGATCCCTTTTCGAGAAACCTATGGATCTCCAGCCACCTCCCCAACCGAGCCGACGCGGCCGCCTGTCGCGGATTCCCGGCCAGCTTCTCGGAAAGAATCCGTTTGGCGGAGATTGCTTGCCCACTCGCGTCCGATTGTTTGCTCCGACCTCCAAGCGACCGACGCTGCCATTTCCTCATCCCTGGAACTACGAACGGCCAATTGGAATTCTCGAAACCTATTTTTGGAATTCCGACTCAGACGGACCTTCGGGAAAACACAATCGATATCTCGAACTGCCGGGGCTTGATCCGGTTCTGGTCACACGGGACCCGGCCATCATTCGCGCGATCCTGACGGCCACGGGCGATCGCGAAGGCCAGTTCGATCGGGACACGCTGCCATCAACGGGAATTGCCCGAGCCACCGGACCTGACACGTTGTTATTTTCCAATGGACCGACCTGGCGTCGACAGCGCAAGGTTTCCGCGTCCCCCTTCGGGAAAACGACGCTCTTTCAACCAGAACGGTTCCACGAATTTGCGGAAACATTTCGCAAGACCGTTCATCATCGGCTGGATGCCCTCCAACAGCGGTTATCGCGGGAGCAGGCCACGGAACTCGAACTGCCGATCGAACCCGAAATCAAAACGGTCATGTTGGAACTGTTGACCAATTGCTTCTTCGGGGCAGAGTTGAGCTACGACGAACTGCGGACGACCTATGTCCCCGCTTTGGAGCGAGTGATCAGCCATATCGTTCGGGATACCGTCTCCAATCGTCTTGGGTTGTCTGTTGAGTTTCGTGCGAGGTTCAGCTCAAGACTAAGAGAAATTCAACGGGATTTTCAGATCTTTGAACAACTCACAGAGATTGTTCTCGCACAACGGAACACCGATCGGGGTCTCTGGAAACAATTCCAGTCCGATGCTCCCGACGAACTCCTGCGCAGCAACCTGAAAGTTTTTCTGGCTGGCGCATTGGAAGCGACGACCTCCTTCGCCACCTGGGCAATCTCGCATCTTGCCCGTTCGCCGCTGGTACAGGATCGAGTGTTTTCGGAAGTGCGGCAACTTGCGGACTACACTCCGGAAGCACTCGCCCGCGCGAAACACTTGGGATACGTTCTGGAAGAGACGCTACGGTTGACTCCGTCGCTGTACTTCCTGCCGCGCCGGGCGTCAACGGATGTGAATGTGGAAGTGTCGGATGGGAGAACGCTCGCGATTCCGGCGGGAACGCACATCCTCCTCGACGTCTGGCACGCAAATCGCCACGAGGATCACTGGGGAATCGCCAAGACCGGATTCCCAGCGGAAGAGTTTCATCCCGAACGTTGGGAGCGGCTCGCGGCCGAGAAACGCGAATCCAAGGAGATGTTGCACTTTGGCTTCGGGCATGGAGCCCGGGTCTGTCCGGGAAAACACCTCGGGATGCTGGAAGTCGCGCTCGTCGTCGGCGCCTTCGTCAAGGTGTTTGACTTTCGCGCTGCAAATCATGACAACCCGGCGGTTGCCGGAGTCTCAACCAAACCGGCCGACGGAACTCGAGTCGTCCTCACGCTGCGTCGTGATATGTCGAACGACTTGGCCTCCTCCGATTTGTGAGAGATTCGAAACAGCTTTGGGGAACAGTTTGACGTCGACGCAATAAAACTTGACAGTGGTCCGATCCGGAAGAGGTCGTTCCTCCATTGCGATCATCGCTCCCCCTTGCGAGATTTCTTACCATTATTCTCTCTTCGCGATTCTTTTCTCAACCGTCATTCCGACTCATACTCATCTTGCAGGAGAAAAACTTGTCACTGTCCCCGGCTCAGGAAGACCGTCTCACCCGTTTCGCACAACTGCTGGTTACTCAACAGGCGGCGAAGGTGATTGTTCCCGCGCAACAGGCGTCGACCGGGTTCTGGTTTGGGGGCGGAAATATGGTCCGCCATTCCGATGGGACGCTGGATACGGTCGGCCGCTATCGCAACTTCGGAGATTCCCGAACCGGTGTCGGAGCCGGCGAGCGCGGTCTGGAACTGGCCATCTTTCGGTCCACGGACAACGGAGACACGTTTGAGAAGCTGATCAGTTGGAGCAAACGGGATCTCGATCTGCCCGGGCGTCCCGTGTTGTCGATTGAGGGGAGTGCGCTGCTGTTGAGACCGGATGGAGTCGAACTCTATGTCTCCACCGAAAAGGACCAGATCGGCTATCCCGAGGGGTTTGAATCGTTTCTCAAGCCGGGGACGGGAGTCTGGACAATCGACCGATTGTCAGCGGAAAGCATGGAAGGCCTCAAAACCGCAGAGGTTGAACCGTTTGTGGAGTGCCGACGTCCTGAGCATGTGCATGTGAAAGATCCCTTTCTCTACACACATGGTGAACAGACGGATGTGCTCTTCTGCTCGCATCCGTTCTGCTGGTCGAGTTCCAACACGGGATACATCGACCGCGATCGCTCGCGCGATGCCGTGTACGAACTCTTCGCGCGGGGACCGGCCTGGGATGTGGCGATGACGCGAGGGACGGCCATTCTCGACGTTCCCCGAATAGGAGACTTCGCCGATCAACAGGTAAGCTTGGTCTTCTACGACGGGGGGGAATGCGTACGGAATCTCGATGAGCATTCGTCCGCGGTGAAGCGTCCGCGCGGCTATTCCTGCGAAGAACTGGGGGGTGTCGGGTACATCGTGGATGGCGACTATGGCACCTTTACCAGATTGTCGAGAAATTTCCCCCTGTTCATCAGCCCCATGGGAACGGGATGTAGCCGTTATATCGATGTACTGACCACGCCCGATCAGTTCATCGTGACGTGGCAACAGTCGCAAACCGATCTGTCGCAGCCACTCGTGATGAATCGCGTCCCCCGGGAACAGGTTGAAAAAGTCCTCACATCCTGATGGACGAAGATTCCTTCCATGACCGAACCAATCCGAGTTGGACGAGCCCCTTGAGAGACCTGAGGCTCAGTTTGATGAAAAAGACTGGCGCTATGAACGGATGGGAACCGGTTCGTCGATGGCCGACTGAAAGAGGAACCGAACCAACTCCGAGAGTTTCCGATTTGAAGGACATGCGAACGTACGGGGTTGGGGCTTACCATGTGAGTCGGTGGTGATCCACAAGTCGGCGTCAATTGATTCCACCTCTTGGAACTGCCCTGCGAACTCAGCGGCGACATCCTCGATGGTTATTCGATCGGAATTGGAGATTGCGTTCCGAAAGCCGAATGTCAGCGGTCGTTTCCTGAACCGGTCGCGGAGTTGAGAGACCGTCTCCCGATGGACGGGATGTTCCCAGCCATCATCAATCTCGCACCAGGGATCCAGGACAAACCGGCGGTACCAGCAAGCGGGATGCGGGATCATGAGACGCTGCGTCTCAATGATCTCATCCCCAAACCGAATGATGTCCAGATCGAGCGGGCGGGGCCCCCAATGGACCGTCCGAACCCGGCCATGTTCTTGCTCAATCGACTGCAACCGATCGAGTAGCCCCTCCGCGGTGAGTTCTGTCTCCACGAGGATCGCCGCATTGATGTAGTCCGTGCCCGCGTCCGCCCCGATCGAACGAGTCCGATAGTTTCGACTCTGACGGATCATCTGAATCGACGGAATCTGACCAATCTTCGCGATCGCAATTTCGAACGTGGCGGAGACATCTCCCTGATTTCCTCCGAGCGCAATCGCTACGACCGTCGACATTGTGTTGAACCTCATGGCTGGAGAACCGTTGTCGGCCTCCCATCTTGACGAACTTCGCGTTCAGAGTGGAGAGACAGGCAATGAAGTGCAATAATAGGGGTTGATGCGTCAACGCCCGGACGTATTGTTTCCCGCCTGAATTGTGATCGTCCCCCGATCTCTCCTCGTGAAGAGGCCCGCCCATGAAGACTTGGTGGTCGTTTCTGACCGTTGCTGCCTTATCGATGCTTGCTAGCGTCGGCTTCGCATCCGGGGCTGTGACCGTCGTTCCCGTCGAAGTTTCGCTTCAAGGCAACTTTGCCCGGGCACAAATTGTCATTCGTGAAGGGAGTGAAGACCGCTCTGCCGACCTGACGAACGACTATGTCTATGAATCCTCGGATCCAGGGGTCGCGAGTGTCACCGAATCGGGACAGGTGGTCGCCGTGGGGAATGGGACCGCCACCATTCAGGCCACCAGAAACGGTGAGGCAGTCGCCATCCCCGTGACTGTGGCTGGAATGGAAGAGAGCCCGCAAATCGGGTTCAACGAATTCGTCCGCCCGATCTTGAGTCGCGCGGGCTGCAACCAGGGAGCCTGTCACGCCAGTCAATATGGCAAGGGAGGCTTCGTTTTGTCGGTCTTTGGATTCGATCCCAATGTCGACCATACTGCGATCGCCCTCGACCGGATGCAGCGTCGCGTCAATTTCCTCGACCCGGAACAAAGTCTATTCTTGAAGAAGCCGACGATGCAGCTTGCACACGGCGGCGGCAAACGAATTGAAAAAGGATCCGTCGACTATCACACGTTGGTCGCATGGATTCGTAATCAGGCCCCCGCCCCGCAAGCGGACGTTCCGCACGTGACTGGCATCGAGATCTTCCCCAAGAACCGAATCGCGACCGTGGGGGAACTTCAGCAGATGCGGGTGGTCGCGACCTACAGCGACGATCGGACCCGGGACGTCACTGCGTGGGCGAAGTACGACTCCTTAGACGAAGCGGTGATTTCCGTCTCCGATTCCGGGTTGGTCGATGTCGTCGGACAGGGTCAGGGGCCGCTGATGGTGCGCTTCGAGGGTCACGCGGCGATCGCGACCTTCATGGCTCCCTACGCCGAATCAGTGGAACTCGCCGGTTGGGAGAATCGGAACTTCGTAGATGAGTTGGCCTCTGCGAAGTTTCAGGCAATTGGGATTGAACCGTCGGGAGTGTGTGACGATGCGACCTTTGTCCGTCGAGCGTTTTTGGATGCCATCGGGACGCTCCCTTCGACAGAGCAAACCTTGGCGTTTCTGGACTCCGACGATCCGAACAAACGAGAGCATCTCGTTGACCGTCTTCTGGGGCTCACTGGCGACTCCTCGCTCGACACCTTCAACGATCAATATGCTTCATATTGGACGTTGAAATGGTCGGACCTGCTCCGGAATACGAGCAATGGCCAAGCGGCTGATGAGCAGCGGATGTGGGCCATGCATAACTGGATTAAGGAGTCGTTCCGGACCAACAAGCCCATGGACAAATTTGTCCGTGAACTCGTCACTGCCAAGGGCTCGATCTACACCAGCGGGCCGGCGAGCTTCTTCCGAATCAACTCCAACTCGTCCGATCTTGCCGAAGCGACCGCCCAACTGTTTCTGGGGGTGCGACTGCAATGTGCGAAGTGCCACCACCATCCGTTTGAGAAGTATAGCCAGGAGGACTATTACTCCTTCGCCGCATTCTTTTCTCGAGTGGGTACCAAAAACTCGCAGGAGTTCGGACTCTTTGGACGGGAAATCGTGGTCGTTGTCAAGAACTCAGGCGAGGTCCGCCATCCGAAAACGGGCAAGAATCTCCCTCCTCGATCGCTCGACGGCACAGAGACGGACCATCCTCTGGACCGCCGGATTCCCCTCGCCAGCTGGCTCACTTCCAAGGACAACAAGGACTTCGCAAAGTCTTTGGCCAATCGTTATGTGTCCTATTTGTTAGGGCGAGGACTGGTCGAACCGGTGGATGATATGCGGGAGACCAACCCGGCCAGCAACCCGGAACTGTTGGACCGGCTTGCGGAGCACTTGATTGCCTCCAAGTACGATGTGAAGCAGTTGATTCGCGTCATCATGACCTCTCAACTCTATCAACTCAGCTCCGACCCGACTCCCGAGAATGCGGCGGACCAGAAGTTCTACAGCCATTTTCACGTCAAACGGCTGGCGGCCGAGCCGTTGCTGGATGCCGTCGATCGGGTGACTGCCGTCCAAACAAAGTTCAAGAACCTCCCCCTCGGGACAAATGCGATTGAGCTTCCCGATGCCGAATACCCTGATGATTTCCTCAACGTCTTCGGGAAACCGCGCCGCGCGAGTGTCTGCGAATGCGAAAGAATGCCCGACCCGAATCTTTCACAAGCGCTGCACACGTTGAATGGAGACATACTGTCGAAGAAACTTGCGGACAAATCGGGGAGAGTTGCCGAAATCGTGAAACAGGAGATGGACGAAACCCAAGCCATCGAACAACTGTACCTCGCGGCGCTGTCCCGCTATCCCAGTGATGAAGAATTGTCGGCGCTGCGCAGCTTCCGGGGAGAGACGGAATCAGCCCAACAGTTTTATGAAGATGTTCTCTGGACACTCGTGAACTCAAAGGAGTTTTTGTTCGTCCATTAGTGCGGCGAGCGAGGGGAGTCGGCCCCCCGTGTCTCCACTCCGCGAGAGATGACCTCCCGCCAAAACGGCTCCAAGGCGTCCGCAGAACGGTTCACATCGAACCGCGTCTCGATGGCCAGCCGAGCATTCCGTCGAAACCCGGTTCGTAATTTGTCGTCTTGAAGCAACCGTCGCACAGCCTGAGCGGCCTGTTCGGGACTTTTGGAAGGAACCAGGATCGCCGAGACACCGTCTTCGAGAATCTCAGCTGTCCCCCCGACATCGGTGGCAACGATGGCCGTTTCCGTCGCGGCCGCTTCGAGCAGCACCCGTCCCAATGGCTCCTGACGGGCCGTGTGCAAGAGCACGTCCGTCTGTCTGAAGATGTCCGTTAAGTCTCGACGAAATCCCAATCGGTGAAATCGCCCAGCGATCCCGGCCGACCGAATGATCTCGTCGATTTGCTTATCGAATCGCACACTCTCGGCCTTTTGAGAGTGCCGTTCCCCCACGAGGAGAAATTGGACATCAGGGAAATCCTTCGCGAGGAGAGCCACCGCCTGCGCAAAGTCATCCTGGCCCTTTCTCAAACAGATTTGTCCGACATTGGTCACAAATCGTGTTTCAGGCGGAAGGCTCAACTCTTCTCGCAAGTCACGACTCACCGAACCCGGCGAAAACCGTTCGAGATTGACGCCATTGAAAATGGTCATCGTCTCCGATTCGCTCAGTCCCTGCCTGAGGTGGAACTCCCGGACGGCTTGCGAAACGGCAACCCGTCCTGAATGGCGGTTCAGATCGTCAATCGCGGATCTCGACAATTTGATGATGTCGCGAAGATGGCAACTGGTGGGGATGGTCAGTCGGTCGCACACGCGACCCAGTTTCCGACCCATCGCCAGACTGTTCGCGTGAATCAGTTGCAAATCTTTGTTATCGGCCCAGCTATGCAAACGGTCGGCAAACTGGTCATCACCAGCCAATTCAGCGATTGGATCACCCGTTTCCACCCCGAGCTTCTTAAGCTCATGTGCCAACGGGGTGTCCTCCGGGCAGGCCGCAGAGAGAAACACTCCTCGTCGCTGGAGACGGGGAATCACGGCGAGGATCGAAAACTCCCCTCCGTTGAGCGTCCCGTATTCAAAGAGCAGTCCCACGCGCATCGATCCAGTCACAACCTCCAGATCACTTTCTCTCAAACTGCTGACGGTAGTCGTCCTCGAAGTCCTTTAACGCTTGGAGCAGGGTCTCTTTCACTTGACGGATCCGTTCTTCTCCTTGGACCTTTTCGCCGCTTTGTTCTTGAACATAAAAGACGTCCGCGACCTGATCGAAGTGGGTCGCGATCTTGGCCATGTCCACGGAGAGATCGAGTTCAAATAACGTTCTTGCGAGAGTGTAAAGCAATCCCGGACGATCATGCGCGAAGATGTCGACAATTGTCCGAGTCTCCGATGATTCGTTATCGACCCCGACTCTGTCGGGAAGCCCGGAGACCAACTTGGGAAATCGGTTGCCACCGAACTTCTTCCCGCGTTGCAGGAGTGTCTTGACCGTCATATCTCCCGCCAACACGGACTTGAGCGCTGCCTCGACCTCCTCAAACCGCGTCTCGGGTGGCTCTCCCGCAAAGTCGGGGTCGAGAACCTGATAGCTATCGATAATGACACCATCGGTGGTGGTATTAATATCAGCTGACAGAATCTCCAAACGCTTCGCAGCGAGAACACCGCAGAGTTTATGGAAACACCCGTTCGCCGCGTCGGGATTTCTGGTGATCACGCGATACTCCGTGGTTCCCGTGTCGTCCCACCAAGTGGCGCTGACCGCAATTTCCACGGTATCCAAACCTTCCACAACTCGCAGGTCGGCCGCAATTTGAGCGGGAGAAGTTGTTGTCAGGTAGTTCGCGGAACACCCTTGAAGAGCCTTGTCGACGGACAAAAACACCTCCGCGACAGGCCGGTCGGGATACAGGATCGCAGCCACCTTCTCTTTGATCTCTCGGATCCGTTCCTGCTCCAAGAAACCGTATCGCTTCCCACTCAGGATGACCAGTGATTTGTCATACAGTTCAGTGAGCAGGCCGGCCTTCCAGTTGGTCCACGTCCCTGGGCCGACTGCGGTAATATCGGCGACGGTTAAGCAATACAGTTTTTTCAGAGTCTCTGGCGAGCCGATCTCGTGGCTAAAGTCAATGATCGTTTTCGGGTCGGAGAGATCCCGTTTGAAGGCAACATCTGCCATCACTAAGTGCTTGCGGACAAGCAAAGCGAGTTCGTCCGTCTGATGTTGCGGGAGATGCAGGCGAGCACCCACCTCGTGGGCGATGCCTTCGCCGACAATGCAGTGGTCCTCCTTAAATCCCTTCCCGATATCGTGCAGGAGTACTGCTAAGTGCAAGACTTCCTTATTTCGTATGGAATTGTATGCCGTTCCGATGGGTCCATCGTCTCGTTCAAATCCAGTGATGGTCTCGATCGCCCGGAGGGTATGCTCGTCGACGGTAAAATAATGGTATTGATTAAACTGAAGCAAGTTTCGGATGTGTGTCACGTTGGGGATGACGACATCCAGGAGCCCCGTTCGAAACATCGAGCGAACCACTGGTCCTAAAGACCGGGTGCAATGGAAGATTTCCATAAACTTCTTCGCGGAAACGGCATCCAGGTCTCGGGGCACATCCCCCGTACAACTCTTGATGGTCTCCATCACCCGGGGCGACAGGGGCTTTTCATACAAGGCCGAAGTCCGAAAGAGCGAAATCATCGTATCAAGGCTCTGGCAGACTTTCGGGAGATGCCGCTTCGCGACATCGATCTGTTCCGTCCCGACGTAGAGGTTTCCTTCGCAGTGGTGGCCCGTGATCAGGTCTTGAGCCATGCTGAGATAGGATCGGGGACGCTCCAACGCAGCAAACCGGCGAACGATCTCCGCGATCTGCGAACTGTGATGAAAGTATTGCTGCATGAATTGCTCGACGTCGCGTTGCTCAGCGGTGTCGACGAAACCCCGTTCCTTGGTAATCCGCAACTGCTCATCACGAGTCAAGCGATCCTGTTCGGCCTTCGCGTGGAAGTGCAGATCAATTCGCAGGCGAGTTAGAAACTCCAAGGCCTCCTTCAGTTCCCCGGAGTCCTCCCGGCTCAGCTTGTCAATCATTCGCAACCCATCGATATCCCGGACCTGATACCGGGCGAATCCAATCCACCGCAGCAGGTGCAAATCCCGCAAGCCTCCCGCGGAATTCTTAATATCGGGTTCCAACTCCTGTGCGAGCGGTTGATTGTCAGACCAGCCCTGGGATCGGGCCTCTAAACAAGACTCGATGAACTTCCTCTTTCGACAGGCGACAACTTTGCGGTAGAAGGCGCTTTCCAGCCGTTGAAACAACCGTTCATTCCCCCATAGAAACCGAGCTTCGACCAGCGAAGTCGCGACCTGCGGGTCCTGTTTTCCAAGCGCGATGCATTCGGGAATATCCCGTAAGGCATTTCCCAGAGTCATCCCCGCATCCCAACAATTCTGGGCGAAGGGGGAAACAAAAGCTTCGAAATCGCGAAACCCGCTCCTTTCATGCAGACACAACAGATCGACATCGGAATAGGGGGCCAGCTCTCCGCGCCCCGTTCCACCAACGGCGACAATCGCTCCTCCCCGCTTGACTCGCTCCCGTTGGTCCTTTGGCATGTCTTCGAGAAGTTCGTTGGCAAACGCCAGAACGACATCCTCGGTCGCGGAGCAGATGGCCGTCGCCACTTGAACACCGGGGGTTCCAGAATCAAACAGAGCGCGACCCCGGTCTCGGACGGAAGCGAACATCGCCTTCCGTCGCGACAGTTCCTCAAGTGCGGATGCGGGGGCGTAAGACATGGAACTTCCGATAATTCAATAACAGGTTGAATCCGTTTGGTGGGGGATCGGGGTGAGGGGTTCGGAGCAGAGGCAAACGAGTTTCTGCATCATTGGCAATTCCGACTTCTGGTTGTCATTTCACCAAAGTGATCGGAAACGAGAACGGAACAGAAATTGGTGGACGCGATCAGTTGAATTGTCTCGCAAAGGGCGGACTTCAATCAATGGACGATTGAAGTTGAACACGACTTATCGGACGATTCGCATGAGTTGGCCAAGTCGAAAAGTCGCGTCGACGACATTCTATGGCATCAACCAAATTGGTTTGTCATTCTTTTGGGCCGGTCCAGCCGTGCTGCGACCTCGTCTCAACCATCCCGACATCCGTTGATTCAAGACATTGACCTGTTCTGCGGACCGCGTT